>CBFHCK010000263.1:0-4041 GCA_965653955.1 uncultured Spongiibacteraceae bacterium | reverse complement strand
CTGGCTATTGAAAACGCCGGCTATTTTATTTTTGAATTCGATGCCGAGGGCGATATTTGTTATGCAAGTGATAGCGCTTGCGAGATATTCGGCTATACCGTCGAAGAGATGCTCGGCCAACCCGCGATGTTTTTGAGCATCGACGCGCACGAAGAAAGGATGAGGCATGACTGGGAGGAATTGAGCGATGGAAAAATCATTCGTTTCGAAACGAGAAATCGGAAAAAGAACGGCAACATTTTTCCCGCCGCCTCCACCGTGCTCGCAATTACCGATGCTGAGCAGCGTGAGCGGATCTACCTGATCGGCCACGACATCAGCGACCAAGTGCATTCGCAAAATCAATTACGCCTGACCTCGATAGCTTTCGATCATAGCGCCGAAGCCATTTTGATTACCGATGGCGACAAACGCATTTTGTCGAGCAACCGAGCTTTTTCGACGATAACGGGTTATAGCACCGAAGAGGCACTTAGCAGCATGCCGCCGTTATTCGAACGCGGCACGCACATCGACGAAATGCTACAGGCGCTTGATATCGGCGGCGATTGGAGCGGTGAGGTGGAATGGATCAGCAAGGACGGAAATCTCTGCTACGAATGGGTTACCGTCACCAAAGTATTGGATGAACGCGGCGAGATCACTAACTACATCATTATTTTTTCCGACATTTCCGAAAAGAAACGCGCCGAAGAACATATTCAATATCTCGCTTTTTACGATCCGCTAACCAATCTGCCGAATCGCGTATTACTCGAAGATCGCGTCAACCAAATCATCGCGACGGCAAAGCGTGAAAATTCGCGCGCTGCCGTTATTTTCATCGATCTCGATCACTTCAAGACCATTAACGATTCGTTGGGCCATCAAGCGGGCGACAAAATTCTGATCGAGGTTAGCAAACGTTTGAAACGCAGCGTGCGCGAACAAGACACCGTTGCACGTCAAAGCGGCGATGAGTTCATTATCGTATTACCAAGCCTCAATACCGCCGCCGACGCAGCATTTGTTACCGAGAAAATTCTTGAAGAACTTACATTGCCGTATTACATCGGCGATAACGAATTCCGATTGACGGCCAGCATCGGCGTCAGCATTTATCCCGAGGACGGCGATAATTTCTCACGCCTGGTCATGAATGCCGATGCCGCGATGTATCACGCCAAAGAAAGCGGTCGTAACAATACGCAATTCTTCGTCGATGAAATGAATCGTCGCGCCGCCGAATTGCTGGCGCTGGAAACGCGTTTGCGGCGCGCCATCGAGCGCGAAGAATTCGAGTTGCACTATCAACCCCAAGTCGATTTGCAGAGCGGCGATATCGTTAGCCTCGAAGCATTGGTGCGGTGGCGCGATCCGGAACACGGCATGATTTCGCCGGCGGAATTTATTCCGGTCGCCGAAGAGCGCAACCTGATCGATGCGATTGGCCATTGGGTATTGCGCGAAGCCTGTCGGCAAAATCGCGCGTGGCAAGATGGCGGCTTACCGAAGCTGCCGGTGGCGGTGAATATTTCCGCCGTGCAATTTCGTCGCCGCGATCTCGTGCAGGAGATTGCTGATGTATTGCGCGAAACCGGACTCGATGCGCGCTATCTCGAACTCGAAGTAACCGAAACGACGGTGATGCACGATGCCGAGCAATTGATTTGGACGCTCGAACAATTGCGTGCGCTCGGCGTGCATTTAGCGATTGATGATTTCGGCACCGGTTATTCGAGCTTGAGTTATCTGAAACGCTTTGCGATCGACAAAATTAAAATCGATCGCTCGTTCATTCGCGATATTCCGGCCGATCAGGACGACCATAGCATCGTGCGCGCCATCATCGGCCTTGGAAAACAATTGAATCTGATTGTGGTCGCGGAGGGCGTGGAAACGAGCGAGCAACTCGCAGCATTGCGCGACAGCGATTGCGATGCCTTGCAGGGTTTTTATTTCAGCAGGCCGTTGCCGGTCACTGGTATCGAAGAGCTGTTGCGGGCAGTAACGAAACTTACTTAATCGAAAACAAAAAGCCGGCGATTGCCGGCTTTTTTCACGTAGCTATTAATCTGGCATCTAAATACATCTTTCTGATGTATTTAGATTTCGCGGCTAAAGCCGCAGTGAACACATCTGCGTTTGTTATTTAACCCGACAATTTTATTGTCGGGTTAACAACTACAACAGATTTCTACCTTTGCGCGCTGCGATGCGCATCCGCAACGCATTGAGTTTGATGAAGCCTTCCGCGTCTTTTTGATTGTAGGCACCTGCGTCGTCTTCGAAGGTTGCAATTTTCGTATCGAACAACGATTGCTCGGATTGGCGACCTGCGACGATCACATTGCCCTTGTACAATTTCAGCCGTACCACACCGTTGACATGCTGCTGCGACGCATCGATTGCCGCCTGCAGCATTTTGCGCTCGGGACTCCACCAGTAGCCGTTGTAAATCAGGCTCGCGTATTTCGGCATGAGTTCGTCTTTCAAATGCGCGACTTCACGGTCGAGCGTGATCGATTCGAGCGCGCGATGCGCTCTCAGCAGAATCGTGCCGCCGGGAGTTTCATAACAGCCGCGCGATTTCATCCCGACGTAACGGTTCTCGACCAGATCCAATCGGCCGATGTCGTTGGCGCCGCCGATTTTATTCAGCGTGGCCAGCATGGTTGCCGGACTCAGCGTTTCGCCATTCAGTGTGGTGGCGTTGCCTTGCTCGAAACCGATTTCGATATAGGTGGCTTTATCGGGCGCCGCTTCCGGCGACACGCTCCAGCGCCACATGCTTTCTTCGCACTCGGTCCACGGGTCTTCGAGCACGCCGCCTTCATAAGAAATGTGCAGCAGGTTCGCGTCCATCGAGTACGGTGATTTCTTTTTGTTTTTCGCGAAATCGACTGGAATATTGTGCTGTTCGCAATACGCCATCAGCGTTTCGCGCGAGGTCAGATCCCATTCACGCCACGGCGCGATGACTTTGATACCCGGCTTCAGCGCGTAAGCGCCAAGCTCGAAACGCACCTGGTCGTTGCCCTTGCCGGTGGCGCCGTGCGAAACCGCATCGGCGCCGGTTTCATTCGCGATTTCGACCAGACGCTTGGCGATCAACGGCCGCGCGATTGACGTGCCTAGCAGGTATTCGCCTTCGTATAACGTATTCGCGCGAAACATCGGAAAGACGAAATCGCGGACAAATTCTTCTTTCAGATCATCGATATAGATCTGCTTGACGCCAAGCGCCTGCGCTTTCGCGCGCGCGGGTTCAAGCTCCTCGCCTTGCCCGATGTCGGCGGTAAACGTGACCACTTCACATTGATAGGTATCCTGCAGCCAGCGCACGATGACGGAAGTGTCGAGGCCGCCGGAATAGGCCAGCACGACCTTTTTAATGTCGGACATTTCTAAGAACTCCAGAACACGACGCCGTGGCGATCACGACGGTGGTTGAGAAAGACGGATTCAGCGAATCGAAAGGGCTCTAGTTTAACGGGGGACGCCGCAACTGCACAGCATGGCCAGGGTGTATGGCGATTTTGCAGAGATACTGCCGAAGAAAAACGCCGGCTTAGCCGGCGTTCAAAGAGTGCGGAAATGGAAGCCGTTAGCGCGGAGCGATCTTGCCCGATTCGTCGGATAGAACAACCTCCACACGACGGTTCAACTGACGACCCGCGGGAGTATCGTTGGTCGCGACGGGTGAAGTCTCGCCGTACCCCATCACCGTAATCCTGTCGGCCGCTACGCCAGCATTCACTAGCGCTGCTTTCACCGACTCCGCACGATCTTCGGACAATTGCTGATTGAAGTCATCGCTACCAGTGCTGTCGGTAAAACCTTCGACTCCCACCTTCCGTTGAGCATTCTCCTGTAAGTAAGTAGCGAGTTTCTGTACGACGCGCACGCCACCAGGTTTAAGCGTCGACTTGCCCACATCGAACAGCACATCGCCGAGCGTCATGACGACACCGCGATCTGTCATCTGCGCTTGCAGATCCTTCAAAGCGGTTTTTGCCCGCTCCGCTTCGGCAGTACGCGCGGCGAGTCTCAATTCGTCCC
>CBFHCK010000262.1:0-4053 GCA_965653955.1 uncultured Spongiibacteraceae bacterium | reverse complement strand
CGATTTTTCAGCCCCGCCGTCATCAGGCGGCAACGCGCGATACCGAGATCGAGCGGTTCGTATAAGTCGGCACCATCGTATTCGAGCAGCATATCTTTGCCCGATACACCAATATCCGCTGCGCCATGCCGCACATACGTCGGCACGTCGGAACCGCGCAACACCACCAAACGCACGTCTGGCTGCGTTGTTTCGAAAATCAGTTTGCGGCTGCTCGCGATATCTTCGAGCGGCGCTATACCCGCCTCAGCCAACAACGGCAGCGTTTCCTTCAGAATGCGCCCTTTGGTCAGCGCGATGGTCAGTG
Source organism: uncultured Spongiibacteraceae bacterium (assembly GCA_965653955.1). Classification (GTDB taxonomy): domain Bacteria; phylum Pseudomonadota; class Gammaproteobacteria; order Pseudomonadales; family CAMLJR01; genus CAMLJR01. Next base: position 3,746 of record CBFHCK010000262.1, on the reverse strand, counting down.
GCGTGCTCATCGTCATTCCGAAAATTTAATCCGCCAGGCGACGGATATCCCCGCCGAGCGATTGCAGTTTTTCTTCGATGCGCTCGTAACCGCGATCGATGTGATAAATGCGATCGACGACGGTCTCGCCGTTCGCTGCCAGACCGGCAATCACCAGACTTGCGGAGGCGCGCAGATCGCTCGCCATCACCGGTGCGCCTTTCAACTGCTCGACGCCAGTGATGATGGCGGTATTGCCCTCAACATTGATTTTCGCACCCATCCGATTCATTTCGTGCGCCTGAATCATCCGGTTTTCGAACACGGTTTCGACGACAGTGCCCGTGCCTTCGGCGATCGTGTTCAGCGCTGTGAATTGCGCCTGCATGTCGGTCGGGAAGCCCGGATACGGCGTGGTGCGGATATTGACCGCGCGCGGGCGCCGGCCTTCCATATCGAGCTCGATCCAGTCATCGCCGCTCGTCAATTTCGCGCCAGCCTCTTCCAATTTCAGCAACACCGCTTCGAGCGCATGCGGGCAGGTATCTTTCAATTTGATGCGGCCGCCCGTGGCTGCCGCCGCAACCAGATAAGTACCGGTTTCGATACGATCCGGCATCACCTGGTAATCGCAGCCATGCAATTGCTCGACGCCATCGATGACGATGCGCTCGGTGCCGTGACCTTCGATTTTCGCGCCCATTTTGATCAGGCACTCGGCGAGATCGACAATTTCCGGCTCGCGCGCGGCATTTTCGATCACGGTGCGGCCATCGGCCAGCGTCGCCGCCATCATCAGATTCTCGGTGCCGCCGACGGTGACTGTGTCATGAAAGATATGCGCGCCGCGCAGTCGGCCATCGACTTTGGCGTTGATATAGCCTTCGTCGATTTCGATGTGCGCGCCCATCGCTTCGAAACCGCGCAGATGCAGATCAACCGGGCGACTGCCGATCGCGCAGCCGCCGGGGAACGAAACGCGTGCCTCCCCGAAACGCGCCAACATCGGGCCCATCACCAGAATCGATGCGCGCATTGTTTTGACCAGTTCGTACGGCGCGGTGAAATCGCGGATCGTGCTCGCATGCACTTCGACGTTGAGCTTTTCGTCGATCACCATCTCGACGCCCATGCTGCGCAGCAGCGCGATCATCGTCGTGATGTCGTGAAGATGCGGCAGATTGCGCACCAGCACCGGTTTTGCCGACAGCAACGTGGCCGCCAGAATCGGCAGCGCCGCATTCTTCGAACCGGAAATACGAATCTCGCCGCGCAACACATTGCCGCCGCGAATAAGCAACTTATCCATGCAAATCCCCACCGACGCCGCTACGGGCGCCACTGTTTCAATACTGTTCATTCGATATTGTCAGCCCTGGCGCGCTTGCCACTCGGCGGGGGTCAGCGTCACGAGCTGATCGACCGCGTGAATGCTGCCGTCGGCGAATTGCTCGCTCAGCGCGGCATACACCACTTGCTGTTTTTTCACTGGGGTGAGGCCGGCAAATACGTCGCCGATCACGCGGATCGCAAAATGGCGACCATCGCCGTTAACCTCGACTTCGCAATCGGGCAGGCGGGTTTGCAGTAGTTGTTTCACGTCTTCGGGTTGCATGGAGCGCGCTGGCCTCTATCGAATCAGTTAGCCGACCGTGGCTGAATTAATTGAGCGGAAAGGGGCGCATTCTACCAGCAGGAGGGAGCGTCCGGCGAAGTAACCGAGCGCTGGATAGCGACAGCGCTCACGCGCTGCGCAATAAATCGTCGAGGCCGCTGACGCGCACCAGCGCGGCCATATCGGACGGCATATTGATCACGTCCAGATTTTTCTCGGCCTGCGCGGCGGTGCGCAGCCACCCCAGCACCAACGCGACGCCAGCGCTGCTGCTGTACGTCACGCGGGCGAGATCAAGCCGGCATTGCGCCGGCGCAGTGTCTTGCAGCCAGCGCTGTCCTTCGGCGTCGAGCTCGACCACCGAATCGAAATCAAGCACGCCAACGATGGCGATCGACGCTCCATCAATGACGAGCTCGGCGCGGGCATCCATCAGTTTTTCGTCTCTTTGGTTGCGCCATCAGCAACCTGCGGCTCGACCTTCCAATTTGCAATGACCTTATCGAGATCGCCGCGATTCTGATCGGCTGCCGACGCGAACTGGCTGCGGTAGGTTTGACCGAGGTTGATGCCTTCGATAACGACGTTGTTCAGCTTCCATTCGCCGTTGCGATTGCGGCGCATGCTGTATTGCACAACGTAGGGTTTATCGGCGGCGCCGTAAATATTCTGTATGACGGCAACTGTGCCGGACTCGGGGTTGTCACCCTTGCGCGCGGGTAGCGTTTCTATGCGCTGACCGTTGAACTTCAACAAGCCTTTTGCGTAAGTCTCGACCAACCCATGCTTAAAGGTGGTGCTGAAGCGCTCGACGCGCGCCCGAAATTCGGCTTTCTCCTGCTCGGTCGTCAATGCCTGGTAGCGCTGCGCCGATGCATACGGGCCCATCACACCGCGCGCGAAAGCATCGAAATCGACCACTTCGTCCATGACGACTTCGACTTGTTTATTGAAGCGGGCCGGATCTTTCTCGTAAGTGCTTTTGCCTTCCTTGATGATCGCGAGTACGCGTTCGGTGGTTTGTTGCACAATCTGATAAGGGTCGTTCAGCGCTTGCGCCGCCTGCGTTAATGAAGCGAGCGCGAGCGTCGTGGCACCGATAAGTAACTGCAAAGCCTTCATTGATTAGTCCTTCTTATTACCGATACTGGTCAGCACCTTGCCGATTAAATCTTCGAGCACGAGCGACGATTGGGTATCCAAGATTTCCTGACCATCGGCGAGCACTTCAGGATCGCCGCCAACCGAAATCGAAATGTATTTTTCGCCGAGGATGCCGGCTGTTTGTATCGATGCGATGCTGTCGGCGGTCAGAAAGTTCACTTTTTTCTGAATCGACATTTCGACCTTGGCGCGGGTGTCGCGCGGATCGAGCTCGATCGCGGTGACACGGCCAACCTCGACGCCAGCAACCGATACTTTCGCGCGCTCGGCAAGCCCGGAGGCATTCGTGAAATGCGCATAAAGCTTGTAGGTATCGCGATTGGCATCGTGAATGCTCAGACCGCTCACTTGAATCGCCAGAAAGCAGAGCGCCAGAATGCCAGCCAGCATGAATGCGCCGACACTGATTTCAACGGTTGGCATACGCATAATTCAATTCACTCCAAACATGACGGCGGTAAGTAAGAAATCCATGCCGAGGATCGCCAGCGACGAATACACCACGGTGCGAGTCGTCGCCGCGCTAATGCCTTCGGAAGTAGGGACCGCGTCGTAACCCTGAAATACGGCAATCCAAGTAACGACAGCGCCGAACGCGATCGACTTGATCAACCCGTTCAACACATCGGCCCGAAACTCCACGGCGGCTTGCATGTTCGCCCAGAACGAACCGGTATCGACCTGCAACCAGTCGACACCGACTGCGACCGCACCCCAGATCGCCACCATATTGAAAATCTGCGCGAGAATCGGCATCGAGATCATGCCGGCCCATAGCCGCGGACGCACTACGCGCTTAATCGGATCGACGCCGATCATTGCCATCGACGCCAACTGCTCGGTCGCTTTCATCAGACCGATTTCGGCGGTGAGCGCCGAACCGGCACGGCCGGCGAACAACAGCGCAGCCACCACCGGCCCCAGCTCGCGAATCAACGCCAGCGACACCAGCTGACCGAGCGCCTGATCGGCGCCGAAGCGCACCAGC
>CBFHCK010000261.1:0-4053 GCA_965653955.1 uncultured Spongiibacteraceae bacterium | reverse complement strand
AGCGCGGCGATGCGTTCTTCGAGGCTCGGATGCGATGCGAACAGGCGGGCTAATCCACCTTTGCGCGTGCCCGAAATGCCAAACGCCGTCAGTTTGCCCGGCAAATGTGTTTCCTCGTAAACAGCTTGTAGGCGACGCAGTGCCGCGATCATATTCTGACGACCGGACAAGCGTGCGCCGCCGGCATCGGCGCGGAATTCGCGGTGGCGCGAAAATGCCATCACGATCATCGATGCCATGATGCCGAGCACGATTTCGAGTGCGATGTGAATTGCGAAATACGCCATGCCCGGGCCGTCCTCGTTCTTCAGCACAACGCGGTCGATAAAGCTGCCGACAGCGCGCGCGATGAAAATCACGAACGTGTTCAGTACGCCCTGAATCAGCGTCAGTGTCACCATATCGCCATTGGCGACGTGCGCGACTTCGTGACCGATTACGGCGTCCGCTTCTTCGCGGGTCATGTTTTGCAGCAGGCCGCTCGATACGGCGACCAGCGCGTTGTTGCGGCTCATGCCGGTGGCGAACGCATTGACTTCATGCGCGGGGAAAATCGCCACTTCCGGCATGCCGATGCCGGCGGCCTGTGCATGGCGTTGCACCGTTTCGACCAGCCAGCGTTCTTGCGCATTGCTTGGCGCGGTAACGACCTGAGCACCGGTAGCGCGTTTTGCCGACCACTTCGAAATCGCCAGCGAAATAAAAGCACCGCCGAAGCCGAATACCAGCGCGAAGCCGAATAGCGCGCTGTAGTCGATGCCGTTTTGCGTCAGGTAGCGGTTGACCCCGAGCACACTCGCCGTGATCGACAGCATCACCATGATCGCGATGTTGGTGGCTAGGAACAAAAATACGCGTTTCATTGATTACATCTCCAGTTGGCAAAGCAAAAATTAACGTCTTTCATTTAATCGAAATCGAACAGCTCAGACAGCATTGAGCGTTTGCGTTTCGGGTGATGCCGATCGTAATGACCGGAGTGCTCATCGCGATAACGCTGCTGTGGATGCGAGTCACTTCGGTAATCATCACGATTGGACCGCTCTGGCTCGACATTACTCCGTTCGATGATCTTGTCCAGTTCGCCGCGATCGAGCCAGACACCGCGACATTGCGGGCAGTAGTCGATTTCGACGCCCTGCCGATCCGTCATCGTCAACGCTGTTTTACATGTGGGACATAACATGGGTGCATCCTCCTGTTTCTCAATGGATATTTCTCGACAATTTGTTTTCCATACGTAATCGGTTGAGCGAGTCACGCCCGACTCTTCGAGCGCGTCACTGCCATGCTCGCAATCACCGAAATCGCCAGAATGAAAGCCACTGCGCCAAGCGACCAGAGAATTGGAATCTTGTAAATGTCGATCAGCAGCATCTTGGTGCCGATCAGCAGCAGAATGATCGCGAGACCGTATTTGAGCAACGGGAAGCGATCGGCGAAATTCGCGAGCAGGAAGTACATCGCGCGCAGCCCCATGATTGCAAAGATGTTTGAAGTCAGCACGATGAACGGATCGTTCGTCACCGCGAAAATCGCCGGAATGCTGTCGACCGCAAAAATCACATCGGTGAATTCGACCAGTACCAGCACCAGCAGCAGCGGAGTCGCATAACGCACGCCATTGCGCACGACGAAGAAATGCTCGTGCTCGAGCCGTTCGGTGATCGGATAGTGATTGCGAATCCAGCGCACGAACGGATTCGTTTCGAGATCGGGCTTATGCTCGGACATCCACAGCATCTTGATGCCGGTGAAAATCAGGAATGCGCCAAATACATATAGAATCCAGTGAAAATGCGTGATTAGCCAGCTGCCGAGAAAGATCATGCCGGCGCGCATGACGATGGCGCCGACGACGCCGAATATCAGCACGCGCCTCTGCAATTCGGGCGGCACGGCGAAATACGAAAAGATCATCAGCCAGACGAAAATATTATCGACCGCGAGCGATTTCTCGATCAGATAGCCGGTGAGAAATTCGAGCGCACGTTCGTCGGCGATTTCGCGGCCGAATTTTCCGTCGAGATACCACCACAGCGCGGCATTGAATATCAGCGCGACCGTGATCCATACGCCGGACCATACAGCCGCTTCTTTGATGGATACACGGTGCTCGCGACCGCCGTGCAACACGAATAGATCGACTACGAGCAAGGCGATGACGATGGCGAAGAAGCCCAGCCATAGCCAGAGATCGCCAACCGAACCGAAATGTGCGTAGGACTCCATGAACATCTCCGACAACGAGCAAAAAAAAACGGCCTGGTCCGAAGGACGCAGGCCGTTTTTAGATTTCGCTTTGTGGAGGTCGCGAAAAAGCCTTGCCCTTCGGCAAGGTCTTGCTCGCAATTGTCCGTAAGGTGCGGAGCACTCCGACACATTTGGACTTGCCTGGTACACCGGGCGAACTGTGCTTGCGCAAACTCAACCGTACTGACGATGTACCAACGTAGAGCTACTCCCCTTGATGGACGCAACGTTATCGAAACTCGCTCGCAGCGTCAACGCATCAAACCCTCGCTTGCTTGATCGGTCGACGCTTTTGTTGGCGCGGGGTCCGTGGAAATCCTATAAGCGAGCTGTAAAAGTTTCATCGAAATGCGTCGGATCGCCAGGAGTTCCGTGCACATTGCGGGTAAATGCAGCGCGAAACTGCGGGCATAGGAGTTGCACCTATAAGGGCGAATCTCACTGGACAGGAGGCTGTCATGCACAAGCTCATCGTTCCTGCACTACTCATATCCATTTCGTCGCTGACGTTGGCGCAAGTTAATACCGGTCAGCGTCAGGAGGAGCCCATTCGGCAGGCTGCTCAGCAGGGCATCGCGAAAATGATGCTAACCAACGAGGCGTTCGTTAAAAAAGCTGCGTTGAGCAATCTGGCGGAAGTTGAGTTATCGAATCTCGTGCTGCGCAAAAACGGCAACCCGACAATCCAAAGCTTCGCGCAACGGATGCTTAAAGATCACACTGCGGCAACCAAAGAGCTTCAATCCATCGCTAAAAGTAAAAGCTTTGAAGTGCCCGTCGAACTCGATGACGCACACCGGCGAGCATATGAAAAATTAAGTAATGCATCGGGAAGCGAGTTCGATAAGGAATACACCAGGCAGATGCAGGAAGACCACAACGACGCAGTGAATCTTTTCAGCGCGGCTGCGGAAGACAAAAACCTCGATCCAATGCTGCAGCAATTTGCAGCAAAAACGTTACCTATCCTGAAAGAGCATCAAAAAGCCGCCCACGATTTACTTGGCAGTAAACATTCGGGGCAATAAACGTTTCGGACACTGAGCGGTAATTACTGCGTTGTAATTCGAAATTTATCGATTGCCGCGTTACTCTTTGATTGCGCTGCTTTAGTGGCGGCGGAATCAAGAGTGGCAGCGTAAAGCTCCCGGCACGAGGCAGTCATGACCGATCATCCCGGCGGCGCATTGAAAATCTTTTTTTTCAGCGCCCGCAGTTACGATAAATCCCATTTCGTCTCGGCAAACGCGCAACGCCATTACGCGCTCGAATTTTTCGATGGCCGGCTGACGCCCGTCACGGCACCGTTAGCGCATGGCTACGATGTCGTCTGCACCTTCGTCAACGATGTGATCGACGCAGATATTGCCTCGACGCTAGTTGCCGGAGGTACGCGACTCATCGCATTGCGTTGCGCCGGCTTCAATCAGGTTGACCTCGCCGCGACTTCGGCAGCGGGTTTGGCGGTGGTACGCGTTCCCGCCTATTCGCCTTTTGCGGTAGCGGAACATGCGATCGGATTGATCCTGACGCTCAATCGAAAATTCCATCGCGCATATGCACGCGTCCGCGACGATAATTTTTTGCTGGATGGTCTCGAAGGTTTCGACATTCACGGTAAAACGGTCGGCGTCGTCGGCACCGGTCGAATCGGCGAGGCGTTCGCGAAAATCATGCTGGGTTTCGGCTGTAGAGTACGTGCGTACGATCCGCTGCTCCAGGATCCGGAACTGATGACGGCGGGGGTGGAATACACGGAACTGGAACCCCTGCTGACCAGCGCCGACATCGTGTCGCTGC
>CBFHCK010000260.1:0-4071 GCA_965653955.1 uncultured Spongiibacteraceae bacterium | reverse complement strand
CGCTCGGCGGCAATCTGTTAATCGTCTCTCCGAATGCGCAGGAAGATGTGCAAACCCTGCTCGATTTGATCGAAGCGCATGCGGACGATTTCGATATCGCCGATCTCGAACAGCGGTTGCGCAGTTTGTACGCGCGTGCGGATCACGCACCGGAAACGCGAGTCGTGCTGATGACCATTCATAAATCGAAAGGTCTCGAGTTCGATACCGTCATCGTTCCCGGCCTCGACGCCGGCGCACGCAACGATGACAAACCGCTGCTGCGCTGGAACGAATATCTTGCGAGCAACGGCGATCTCGGTTTGGCAATGGCGGTGCGATCGGCATCGAGCAGCGAGGATCCGACATACGCGTGGCTCGATTACGAGCACAAGCAAAAACGCGTGCTGGAAGATACGCGATTGCTGTACGTGGCGGCCACACGCGCGATCAGTCATTTGTATTTATTGTTTTCGACGAAAAACGACGAAGAATTTAAAGCGCCGTCGGCGAACAGTTTATTGAATCGCATCTGGAATGGCGTTGAATGTGAAGTGCAATGGATTGATGCGCCAATCGTACAAGGTGGTTTGCCAACGGAAGCTGGCGTAATGAACGAATTCGCCAGCGCGGAGGAATTGCCGTTGTATCGCGTGCCGGCGACATGGCACACAGCGGCGTCCGAAGCCACAATTGCCGCCAGCGAAAGCAATATTCCTAAATCCATCGTTGCAACGTTCGAAACGCGCGTGGGTTTGGCGCTGCATCAATTACTCGAAATGCTCGTTAGCAATGGTATCGACGGCTGGCAGCAGCACGATGCAGGTATTCGCACAACCGTCATCGCTCAATTGCTGCAACAGCATGGGGCAATGCCCGACGAAATGCCGCAGGCAATCGAAGCGGTGCGCACGGCGCTAGACGCCATGCTCGACGATGAGCGTGGTCGGTGGCTGCTATCGAACACGCACATCGAATCGGTCGTCGAGTGGGAATTGTTGAACGCAGGCGGTAAACGCTATGTACTCGATCGCAGTTTTGTCGATGAATCGGGCACACGCTGGATCGTCGACTACAAAAGCTCGATGCCACATCCGGGAGAAACCGTCGATGCTTTCGTGCAACGCGAGCTGATGTCGTATCGCGCGCAATTGCAAACCTATCGCGAGTTGGTCGCCGCATTCGATACGCGGCCGATTAAAGTGGCGCTGTATTTTCCGCGTCTCGCGCACTTTTTGGATATTGAAACCACCGAAATATGAATTCTGTTGAGCTGTCATGACTCGAAAAAATACCGGCCCGATGTTTTTTAAGCCGACCAAAAAATCCAGTGCGCCGCCGCCAAATGCCGAGCTGCAATTAAGCATCGAAAAACTTAGCGGCGAAGGACGCGGTATTGCCTATCGCAACGGCAAAGCCACTTTCATTGCAAATGTTTTGCCGGGCGAAAAAGTGCGTGCCAGATTAACCGCCGACAAACGTGAATTTGCCGAAGCCGATTTAATTGAAGTCATCGAACCGGCGCCGCAACGTATAAAACCGCAATGCGCGTTGTTTGGTCAATGCGGCGGCTGTCAATTGCAAATGGTGGATATCGCCGCGCAGCGGCAGCATAAATTCGAGACGCTGCAACATCTGCTGCGATCATTTCTGCCGAACGGGTTGAGCGAATCGATTACCGCTGCACCGTGGCATTATCGTCATCGCGCGCGTCTCGCGGTGACCGAGCACAAAGGCAAGCCGGTGGTCGGCTTCAAGTCCGCGCACAGTCATCGTGTATTAGCGGTGGCCGAATGCCCGTTGCTCGATGTACGACTACAGCCATTTTTAACGACATTGCCGCAATGGTTGCTGCAACTATCGCATTGGCAACGCATCGAAGAATTGCTGATAGCGGTCGATAGCGGCGGCAGGCTCTCGCTCGACTGGAATGCGCAGCGCGCTTTTCCAAAAGCCGATGCGGAAAAACTGACGGCGCTGTGTCGCGAAGCAAAAGTATTGTGCGACGCCGACGCGGCGCTGACTTACGAAGTGCCGAGCCAGAAAACCCAATTTCAATTTACTGCACGCGACTTTACGCAAATCAATCCAGCGGTGAACGATCAATTGGCGGAACGTGTCATGCAATGGTTGCAACCAACCGATGCCGATGATGTCGCCGATTTTTTTTGCGGTCTGGGTAATTTCACATTGCCGCTGGCGCGCGTGGCCAACAGCGTGGTCGGTTTCGAAACCAGCGCTGTGATGCTACAGCGCGCCGGGGAAAATGCGGCGAATTATTCGAATGTGAAATTTCGCGCAATCGATTTATTCGAGCAGGCTGCGCAAATCGACGATCGTTTCGATAAAGCCTTGCTCGATCCGCCACGCGCCGGTGCCAGAGCGCTATGCGAGCGGCTCGCGCAAATGAAGCGCCTGCGTCACATTGTTTATGTGTCGTGCAATCCGCACACGCTGGTACGTGATCTCGGCATTCTTGCCGCCGCGAAATTCAAGGTGGAGCAGGGCGCGTTGGTCGATATGTTCCCGCAGACAGCGCACATCGAAGCCGTTATCAGGTTGAGCCGATAGCACGATATTTAAATGGTAATTGAGTGGTAGGGAATGGAAAAACACGGATTCGAGTGGATCATGACTGTCGAAAATGTAGCCGAGTTTGTTGCGCAACATGCGTTGTTAATTTTTCTGGCCGGCATGGTGTTCATGCTGATTCTGGTGGCCGCGCTCTGGCAAATCATCGCCCGTTACGGCGACAGGTTATGGCGCGTATTCAATACGGTGGCGAAATTTTCGCTGCGCGTTGCCGATGCAGGATTATTCCGAGGACGTCTGCGTAATTGGCAGATTGCCGAATCATTGGCGCTAGCGGTTGCAGTCGGATTTGCCGCCGTATTGTTTATCTTGTCGATTTTTTTCGAGCTTACCGAAGCACTGGAAATCGACGAGGAGCTGGGTCAGTTCGACCATGCGTTGGCGCGAGCGCTGCGCGCGACCACGAGCGATAACACCTATCAATTTTTTTCCATTGCGACACATCTCGCCGACACGCTGGTGCTAACGCTGCTTTGCATTGTGGTTGCGATCGGTCTTTTGTGGCGAAAACGTTGGCTGTATGCGGCGAGCTGGCTTATTGCCATCATCGGCAACGCCTTATTGACGAAAGCATTGAAGGCGCTATTTCAACGGTTACGTCCACTGCACGATCACGGTTTTGCCGTAGCGGATGGCTGGAGCTTTCCCAGCGGTCACGCCTCCGGCGTCCTGGTGGCTTACGGCATGTTGGCGTATCTCGCCATTTGCCACACCGAGCGCCGCTGGCATTTGCTTATTGTGTCCGCAACAATCGCGTTGATTTTGCTGGTAGGCAACAGCCGCATTTTCCTGCAAGTGCATTTCTTTAGCGACGTGCTCGCGGGTTTCTGTTCGGGCGCGGCATGGTTGGTGATATGTGTTATCGCAACGGAAATCGCACAACGGCAGCGGTCGGTAACTCGCCTCAATTAATACACTTGTGGCGGCGCTTTCGATTGGCTGGACAGTAATTGCCCATCGGGTTAATTTAGCAACACCCGGGACAATTGCGCCAACCTCTGACGTAGTGCAGCTTAGATACTAATAACAAAGGCTACGCTAATGGACTACATCAATAGACGCATCCGCGTTATTTATCGAAACCAAAAATCAACCGATGCGTCGCTTTTAATTTTTAAATGCAGACGTGTCTGTTTAATTAATAGTTAGCAATCCGTGACAAGGAGCAATTATGCCAAAAGGTCAAAGAATTCTCGTTTTCCTGTCTGTCCTGATATTGCTCGTTATTGGGTACCTGGTGTTTCGAACTCCAATAGATGCGCTGACTAGTAAGGGAGTCGTAATTATTTCAGCACTAATAATGCTGTCCTTTACTACTCTATTTGCCGAACATTTTTTTACGAGGCCGACCGACGTAGTAGCTTCATCTGTCTCAATACTATTGCTCCTCTCACCAATGTACGCCGATCTGAACGAGATGGGCGTTTGGTATTGGATAATGTGGGGTTACTGCGCAGCCCTGTTACTTATCTCTTTACTCTCTCTTTTAATGCTAAGTCC
>CBFHCK010000259.1:0-4124 GCA_965653955.1 uncultured Spongiibacteraceae bacterium | reverse complement strand
AGGTTGTCGCGAATACGTTGAATTTGAAAACCGCGTAAACCATCGTTGGCACCGAGCTCGATCACGACAATGGTCGGCTTATGTTTTTGCAGCAGGTTCGGCAGGCGCGCCAAGCCACCATCGGTGGTATCGCCGGAAATGCCGGCGTTGATGACATTACCGTTTGGTAACTTTTGCTGGAGCAGCGACACCCAGCCGTGTTCGCGCGGTATACCATAAGCCGCACTGAGACTGTCGCCTAACACCAGAATCGTTTGCGCGGCCTGTGCATTCGCACTGTCAGCAACTACCCGTGCATTCGCACTAGCGGCAATTAATAGAAGCAGATACAAGCAATGACGAAAACATTTCAACACATGGATACTCCAATGATTCGCACCGATGCCATCGCCAAAACAGTTTTTACTGCGGCTGGTGCGCTGCCCATCTTGAAAGGAATTACGCTGCAGATCAATGCGGGCGAGAGCGTTGCAATCATCGGCGCGTCGGGCTCGGGGAAATCGACATTACTCGGTTTGCTGGCCGGGCTCGATTTACCCAGCAGTGGCAATATCTGGCTAGCCAATCGCGAAATTACTGAACTCGATGAAGATCAGCGTGCGCAGGTACGTGCCGAGTTAGTTGGTTTCGTTTTCCAATCGTTCCAATTGTTGCCGAGTTTAACCGCGCTTGAAAACGTAATGCTGCCTCTGGAGTTGAAAGCGCAGCGCGACGCGCGAAAATCCGCTGAAACATTTTTACAACGCGTCGGTTTAAGTGAACGCCAACATCATTATCCGCGCCAGCTTTCCGGTGGTGAGCAGCAACGTGTGGCGATTGCGCGAGCGTTCGCGACGGAGCCCAAAATTCTGTTTGCCGATGAACCTACCGGCAATCTCGATACCGCCACTGGCGCGACGATCATCGATTTATTATTCGAATTGAATCGTGCGCACCACACGACGCTGATATTGGTTACTCACGAACAGCGATTGGCCGAGCGCTGTGCGCGCCGCATCGAATTAGCTGCGGGCGAAATCATTACCGATACCTATGCGCATCGTGAAGCTCATGCCATGCGCGATTTGAAAGTGGTGAGCGGCGATGAATAAATCGCGCAGCATCGCGCTGTTGAGCGCGAAATTGCTGCTGCGCGACTGGCGCGGTGGCGAGCTTGGGTTATTGCTCGTTGCGTTGGCGATGGCGGTCGCGATCGTCGTGGGTATTGCTTCGTTTACCGAGCGTTTGCAGCTGGGAATCAACGCGAACAGCAATCAATTTCTGGCCGCCGATCGTGTGTTAAGCAGCGCTTGGCCGGTTGCGACGCAATGGTTGGAGCGCGCCGAGCAGTCGGGTTTGCGACGCGCGGAAACCGTAAATTTTCAAACGATGCTGATGGCCGGCGGCCGATCGCAAATCGTTTCGGTGAAAGCAGCGTCGCCCGAGTACCCATTGCGCGGCGAATTAAAAATGGCGCAGCAGCCTTTTGGCGCGGCGCAAATCGCAACGCACGGTCCAACGTCTGGCAGTGTGTGGCTGGATTCTCGCTTGTTGCCACTGCTCGGAATCCATATCGGCGATCGCATTGAAATCGGTGTCGCCAATTTTACCGTCGGTGGCGTTATTGTCAGCGAGCCCGATGGCGGCAGCGATGTGTTCGCACCGCGTGTGCTGATGGCGCTGGCGGATCTCGATTCGACGCAGGTAGTACAGCCCGGCAGCCGTGTGCGCTTCAATTATTTATTTGCGGGTAGCGATGAAAATATCGCGAGCTATCAACAATGGCTTGTGCCGCAACTATCGTCGAAACATCGCTGGCTCGGTATTGGCGACGCGCAACCGCGTATCGGTAAAGCGATGGAGCGTGCGCAGAAATTCTTATTGCTGGCAGGCGCGCTCGGCGTTGCGCTCGCAGGTCTCGCCATCGCATTGTCGGCGCGGCGTTATAGCGAACGCCATTTCGATCACGTTGCAATGATGAAATGTTTCGGCGCAAGCGGTGCGCAGGTGTTCGCTATTTATCTCGCGCATTTATTGTTGATCGGTGCGATGGGGGCGCTGATCGGCGCATTGAGCGGTTATGCATTGCAGACGGTATTCGCGAAGGTGCTTGCGCAATATATGTCGCAGGTGGCGCCGAGCGGCACGTGGTGGCCGGTATGGATGGCGATTGTCACGGCGGTGGTTTCGCTTTTCGCATTCGCGTTGCCGCCACTTCTATCGTTGCGTGAAATTCCGCCGCTGCGTGTGTTGAGGCGCGATCTCGATAGTCGGCGCGGCCGTGGCATCGGTGCCGTGCTGTTTGGCGTCATCAGCGTTGCCGGCTTGATGTGGTACTACAGCGATAACGCGATGTTGACGCTGACCGTGCTCGGCGGTGCAGCGATCGTATTGCTGGTGGTCGGTACGATTGCGTGGCTGTTGTTGCGCGGCACGCGCGTGATCGGCATGCAGGCGGGCTCGTTCTGGCGATTGGCGATTGCTTCGCTGCAACGTCGTCGCACGCATAATGCGCTACAGGTGGTTATTTTTTCGCTGGCGATTATGTTGCTGTTGATTATCGCGTTGGTGCGCACATCATTGCTGGCCGAATGGAAAACACAAATTCCGCCGTTCGCGCCTAATCATTTTCTCATTAACGTCGCACCCCAACAGGTTCCCGCGCTGCGGCAGTTATTGCAGCAACATCAATTACGCGACGCGGGCTTTTATCCAATGGTGCGCGGTCGGCTGGTTGCGATTAACGATGAACCGGTCAATCGGCAAAGCATTAAAAACGATTCGCGCGATGTCGATCTCGATCGCGAAATGAATCTGACTTGGGCCACCGATTTGCCGAGCGATAATCAATTGCTTGAAGGTCAGTGGTTCGCCGCAGATGATGTCGATGGTGTGTCGATAGAATCCGGGTTGGCGCAACGCCTCGGCGTAAAAATCGGCGATCGGTTGCGGTTTCAATTAGGCGATGAGCAAACGGCGGCCATCGTCAAAAGTATTCGCGGTCTGAACTGGGATACGATGCAACCGAATTTTTTCATGATCTTTCCGCCGGCCGCGTTGCAACATTATCCGGCGACGTACATCACCAGCTTTTATCTGCCGCCCGATCAAAAATTATTTCTGAACGAATTGCTGCATGCATTTCCCACCGTCACTGTGCTGGAGATCGATGCGATCATTGCGCAGGTGCGCGCCATCGTCGATCAGGTTGGCATCGCGGTGGAGTTGGTGCTCTGGTTAATTGTTGGCTGCGGTCTGCTCGTGTTGTTCGCCAGTGTGTTGTCCACCCTCGATTTGCGCATGCAGGAAAACGCCGTGTTGCGTGCGCTCGGCGCGCGTCGCCGCTTGATCGTCAACAGTCTGGTGGCGGAGTTCTCGGTTCTCGGTGCATGCGCGGGTTTACTGGCGGCGATTGGTGCGGAAGGCGCTGTCTGGCAATTTCAAACGCGGCAGCTCGATATGCCGTTTACTTTGCATTGGTGGGTTTGGATAGCGGGTCCGCTGCTCGGTGCCATCATGATCGGCGCGGCCGGTTATTTCGGTTGTCGCAAAGTGGTCGATACGCCGCCGCTGCTGGTGCTTAACGCGGCTTAAATTTGTTCGCGCTTAATTCATTCGCGATTCGCGCCGTCGCTGTTTGCGTTGCACGGCAGCGAGATATTGGCCGAGCTTGGTGCGTTGCGATGGCATTGCGACACTGAGCGTGCCGCCCGCAAGTGTGTGCAGCGAGGGCGTGCGAATAACGTAAATGTTGCGCAGATCGATATCGCCGTCGATATCGACGCCGCTGGGTAAGCGAATGGTGCATTTTTCCAGCTGGCGATTTTTCTCCAGTAATTTGCTGACATTGCCGCGCAGGCTGAGCTTGATGCCATCACTCGATAAATTGATGATCTGCGCGCTCAATGGTTCGCCGTCTTTATCGCGCGCACTGATCGAAAGACCGCTCTCGCGTTCGACATAAACCCGATACGAACGACGCCGCAATGTCGAGCCGATTTCCTCGGGCAACTCCATTCGATACGCAGGTACGCCTTCAATCAACTCGCGCGCGAGTAACTTTGAGAAAAACGCTACTTTAATCCCGCTGGCCTGCGCATTGATTTCCGCTTCGTCGCCTTCGAGCAATTCATCGCGTCCGTCGG
>CBFHCK010000258.1:0-4127 GCA_965653955.1 uncultured Spongiibacteraceae bacterium | reverse complement strand
ACATTCCGGCATTCGAAAAGATACGAGCAACAGTTGGCGACAGCTACGCCTGGCCCGCTGGCTGGGGAGAAGATATCGACTCGTCAGAGACTGCGGCTACTTTGTCCATTCCTGGTTACTGGATATTCGGCGCAGATGATGGTGTACAGCCTGTCGATCTCTCTATTGCACGATTAAAGTCGTTGATTGATCGAGGGAAAAATCAATTTCAATATAAAGTTTTTGAAGGTGTCGGCCACATGGCACTCTTCCCCGGACAAATAACTGCAATGGCGAACTGGATTAAGGAAACTATATCCAGCGAAGGAAACCGCAATCACTCCGGCCTTTCCGCTGAATTAGCGCGTAGGGCGCAATAACATTGCGCCGTTGTTCACCATGCGGCGCAATGCATTTCATTTATTGCGCCCTACGAACTGCTCGCTTGAGCGATGTGTTAGGGCGCAGCCTGCCATGAAATATCTATTTTTCTGTGCTGAGCAACGCAGTCATGCAAATACAGGTTGATAAGACTTTGGTATGGCACACCCGCTTCTTCTGCCATTTGCTTGAAGTAACCGATGACATCTTCACTCAAACGCATGGTGACCGGTTTTTTCAGCTTGGCTGCGTAAGGATTTTTGCGGGATTTCATTTTTGAAAGGTCGTATTCGGCGTTCATGGCGTGGCACCTTGATAGAATTGGCTTTCGCTCTTTGTAGCTCTACGAGCAGAATTATTCGGATGACATTGCCATCATGACGTTCACAATGGCAAACCATCAAAAGCTGAGCATCACTGCTTAACCCCAGCATAAGAAAACGCTCTTCAATTTCAGAATTTTCGCCATCAAAGAACTGGATGGCGAATTCGTCATAGAAGACTGACTGCGCCTCCTCAAAAGAAACACCATGCTTCTTTTTGTTGGACGCTGCTTTGGCCGGATTCCATTCAAACTCAATCATACATACATTGTATGTACATAACGATCTTTGTCTATCGTCCAACTTTTTTCTCAATACATTTTCTCGTTGGTTAGCGATTCAAAAAAAAATTCTCGATCATGTCGAAATGACCATGCGCCGTTCGTCTATAGACGACAGCTTATTAAATGTCGTCTTTCAACCACTCGGAGAAACCATCATGTCCAAAGCGATTTTCATTAATCTTCCTGTCACCGATCTCGCCGCGTCGATAGCCTTTTATAAGTCTCTCGGCTTTGTGAACGATCCGAATTTTACCGACGATACGGCTGCATGCATGGTATGGAGCGAGGCAATCAACGTCATGCTGCTGACTCACGCAAAGTGGCGTGTATTCACCACTCGCCCCATTGCGCCAGCAAACTCCAGCGAAGTGTCGCTTGCGTTGACGTGCGATAGCCGCGAAGCGGTCGACGCCATGTGCGAGGCAGCAGCGGCAAACGGTGGAACTGCCGATATCAACCCCGCTCAGGATCACGGCTTTATGTACGGCCGCGACATATTGGATCCGGATGGCCACGTTTGGGGACCGATGTGGATGGACGCGGCGGCAATGTTTCCCGATGATGGAGCGAAATAAGAATGAGGGCCTAACGGAGATTGCCCGCCCAAACAAAATAGGCGTATTACGCTGATCGCTAATACGCCTTACTTTGCAATGCAAAAATTTTAAATTGCTAACTAAACGTTTTTAATAAAACAGCCCCATTCCACCGTCGTGACAAATCGCCGCACCGGTAACAAAACGCGATTCATCGGATGCGAGATATACGAATGCGTGGGCCGTGTCTTCCGGCTGGCTGTTCATATTTAGCGGAGTCATCGCCGCGAGTGCCTGCTCTGCCGCCTCCCTCGACGCCCATAAACCATGTGCGACGTAATCGTTGAGCCCCTGATCGATCAGCGGTGTCATCGTAACGCCAGGGTGAATCGAATTGACGCGAATTTTTTTCGCGCCCAATTCCTTCGCTGCGCATAGCGTCAGCATACGCGCGGCGGATTTCGATACGTGGTAGCCAATATTGTTCGCGTTCGACATATACGATGCCATCGAAATATTGTTGATGATCGCGCCACCGCCGGAATGACGTTTCACTGCATCGGCTAATGCGACAGTGCAATATTTAATGCCGAGAAATAATGCATCGTGATTGACGGCCATGACTTTGCGTAAATCGTCGAGTGAGGTTTGCTCAATGCCGCCATGGATCGCGATGCCGGCGTTATTCACCAGCACATCGAGGCCACCAAACGCTTTTACCGTGTGCTCGACGATTCGCGGCCAGTCGGCTTCGCTGGTGACATCGTGTTGCAGCAATTGAAAACGACCGCGACCGTGACGCGATTCGATGTCGGCGGTAATCGCTTCTGCCTGCTCCAAGCGCATGTCCGTGGCGATGACGCCTTTCGCACCTTCTCGCAAAAACGCATCGCATACGGCGACACCAATATTGCCGACGCGACCGGCACCCGTGACGATGGCAACCTTATCTTTTAAGCGATTCATAGCAACCTCATTTTTATTCATGGTGGAAAAATACGGAGGGATTATACGCACGCGAACTTTTATTCATCCAACCCCAATCGCGTTGTTACTGCACTGGCGGGTCAAAATAACGTCGCATCTTCTGCGTATAAAAAACCTGGAACGATTTGCCATTGTGCACGATGAAATACGCCGCCAAATTGTGCGCCCGTGCATACGCCAGACCTTCGTCAGGACCCAGCACCTCAAGAACCGTATCGTAGCCATCGGCGAGTGTCGCACTGTCGGCGACTACTGTTACCGCCGCAAGCTTATGCGTAATCGGTCGGCCACTGCGCGGGTCGATCGTATGCGAATAGCGCTGACCATCCTTCTCGAAATAGTTCCGATAATCGCCCGCCGTCGTGACACCGACATTATCGAGCGCGAGCGCCTGCGAGACTGATTCGGATGCCGCAACAGGTTGTTCGATGCCGATTCGCCACGGCTCACCATTCGCTTTGCGACCGGCAACGCGCAATTCTCCGCCGAGCTCGACCATGAAATCGGTACAGCGCTGTTTGAGCAAAACGTCCGCCAAGCGATCGACGCTATACCCCTGCGCGATGCCGTTGATATCGACAATGATGTCACGCCGTTTGCGCGCGCGCGGCTGTGTCGAATCAATGTCTAAATATTGATAGCCGATACGCGTGCGCGCCTCCGCTATTGCCGCGTCGCTGGGCGTTGTTTGCGAACGATGATCCGGCCCAAACCCCCACAGCGACACTAACGGCGCGACCGTCACGTCGAACGCACCGTTGCTCTCGCGGCTCATTTTCTCGGATATTTTCAAGACGGCATATAAGTCGTGATCGAGATCAACCCAGGTATCGATGGGCGCCCGATTAAGGCTTGAAAGGACGGAATCCTCACGGTAATTCGATAGGGATTGATCGAGCAGCTGCAATCGCGTTTCGATCGATTCCTGCAATTGCTCCGCTGTTTGCGCTATAGCACAAGCGGCAACCGTAACGTGGTACGTCGTCCCTTGTGCTTCGCCTTCGAAATGGATCGATTGATCGCGAGCGCAACCAAACAACACAAGGGCCAGCAAAGCAACGCATATCGCTTTAATCAGGTACAGATAATTTGAAAACATGTTCATTCACAATGATCCGGCCTAGGTTCAAGTGGTATCGATTGTTATTATGCCGAGAAATCCCACCGGGCCGAGCAACTTTGCACTCATGAGCCGATTATTAGCACACGCCGTATTCTGGATCACATTTATCGCAAATATATCGATGGCGCATGCCGATGATGTGCACGTGGCGGTTGCCGCGAACTTTACCGCCGTCATCAAAACGCTGACGCCTTTATATGAGCAACAAACCGGCAATAAGTTGATCGCGAGTTTCGGGGCAACGGGGCAGCTGTATGCGCAAGTAAAAAACGGCGCACCGTTCGATGTATTTCTATCGGCAGATGATAGCGCGCCGAAAAAATTAATCGCAGAAGGCGACGCGATTACCGATTCGTATTTTATCTACGCGCGCGGACGACTCGCGTTATGGAGCGGGACACGCGGTTATGTCGACGATCGCGGCGCGGTTTTGCAATCGAATCGATTTAACAAGATCGCGATTGCCAATCCGAAAACCGCGCCGTATGGAAAGGCCGCCATCGAAACATTGACG
>CBFHCK010000257.1:0-4167 GCA_965653955.1 uncultured Spongiibacteraceae bacterium | reverse complement strand
GCTGCGAGAACTGCTTTGCGATTCCAATAAATTCGGCGCTTAGTTTGGTGTCTTGATTACGCGCGCCGAGCGCTATCGATTGCACTGTGTCGATGTTTCCATTGCGATTCATCAACAACACCTGATCGCCGAGATAAACAGCTTCGGCAATCGAGTGGGTGACGAACACATATTGCAGTGACAGCGTGGATTTCAGTTCGAGCAATAAATCCTGCAAGCGAAACCGTGTGCGTTCGTCGAGTGCAGCGAAGGGTTCGTCGAGCAGCAATAAACGCGGCTTTGTCACCAGCGCGCGCGCGAGGGCGGTGCGCATTTGCATGCCGCCGCTCAGTTCATGCGGGAAATGATGCAAGCGTTCGCCGAGGCCGAGTTTGTGTAACAGCTCGATTGCATGCTGCGTTGCGTCGCTATTTTTTTCACTCTGTAATTCGAGCGGCAATAACACGTTTTCGAGCGCGGTGCGCCACGGCACAAGGCGTGGTTCCTGGAACACATAAGTCATCTGCGCTCGCAGCGGCGGATCGATTTCGATGCTGCCGGCGCTCGGTTGTTCGAGTCCCATGATCAAACGCAGCAACGTGGTTTTGCCGCAGCCCGATGGACCCAGCAGCGACAGGCTTGCGCCCGCCGGTAACGCAAACGACAAATCGCGGATTATGTCGCGCTGCATCGCGAAATTTTTGCGCAAATGATCAATGCGAATGGAGAAGTCGGTCATAGGCGCGCTTTGGTTGAAGTGACCGGCAATTCTCGGCGACAAGTGTGTGCGAGGCAACAGCGCATACGGCACAATGCGTTTTCGTTTGAATCGAGCATTGTTTACCGGGTATTAGCCAATGATTGAAGACATCGACCACGCCGCATTGTCAGTGCCGAATCTTGAACGGGCGCTCGCATTTTATTGCGACGTGCTGGGTTTTCGTGTCGAGGTACGCAGCGATTGGGGTGCCGGTACCGAGCTGAGCGATTCCGTGCTGGGGCAGAAAGATACCGCGGCTAAATCGGCGCTGCTTCGCGTCGGTAATTCGCGTATCGAATTATTCGAATATCAATCGCCGCGGCCCGCCATACAGAATCCGCAACGCCCGGTATGGGATCACGGCATCACGCATCTGTGTTTTAACGTGCGGGATATTCATGCGGAGCACGGGCGACTGCTGGCAGCTGGTGTCGAGTTTTTCAGCGAACCGGTGCGTATGGGGCGCTGGCAATTCGTTTACGGACGCGATCCGTTTGGCAATGTATTCGAGCTGAAACAGCGCGACCACTAAGGAACAATTTCCGACGCTCGCCCCGTTTTTCAAAGGTTCCTTAATCCAAATGGCGGGTATCCGTGCGCAGAGTTTTGCGGACAAAATGCCGTCAAGCGTGCAGAATACCGGCCTTATTTTCTCGACCTATTCCATCGATAAGAGGTAGAAATCATGAAAGCAGTTCGCCTGAAAGATCACAGCGTGTGTGTTTCCAATGTTGCAGCGCCGTCCGGCGAAGGCGTCCGCGTGAAGGTTGTTTCGGCGGGAATCTGCGGTTCCGATCTGCACTTCATGTCGATGGGTTTTCCGATTCCATTCACGCTCGGCCACGAAGTCTCCGGCATCACCGACGACGGCACACCGGTGGCGATTGAACCCACCCTGTATTGCGGCCATTGCGCACAGTGCGTGACCGGCGCGTACAACATGTGCGAGCGCGGTTCGTCGGCGGTGATTGGCGTCGGGCGCGATGGCGGTATGGCCGAGGAATTGATCGTACCGGCACATAATCTGGTGCCGCTGCCTTCAGTGGTTGCAGTGCAGGATGCGTGTCTGGTCGAGCCGCTGTCGGTGGCGGTGCGCGGCATTGCCATGTGCAATCTCACCGATCGCCATCGGGTCGCAATTATCGGCGGCGGCACCATCGGTCTTTGCGCAGTGGCGATTGCCAAAGCTGCCACCGAGCATGTGCATCTCTATGCTCGTCACGATGTGCAGAAGCGTGCAGGCGAAGTGCTCGGGGCGAAGCTCGAAGGCGCCGGTAATTGCGACGTGGTGATCGACTGCGCCGGTACCGATGCCTCGATGCTGCAATCGGTGAATCTGTGCAAACCCGGTGGCACCATTCTGCTGTTGGCGACCTACTGGGGCGGCCTCAATCTGCCTGCCAACGAAATCATGATGAAGGAAATCCGCATTCTGTCGTCGATGGCGCAGGCGCGTCAGGGCCTGGTGCGCGACGTCGATGTCGCAGCTGCGGCGATGGCGAAGAATCCGAATATCGCGAAAGCACTGATCACGCACCGTATGCCGATCGATGCGGCGGTAGAGGCATTCTCGATTGCCGGCAATCGTGCCGCAGGCGCGATCAAAGTGACGCTGAATCCCTAAGTAAAAATTTTCGCCGAATCAATAATTGCTCAAATAAAAAAGGACAGCATGCTGTCCTTTTTTTATCGGTAAAAATGCGGCGATTGCCGTTGTATCTATCGATTCTTCAGCGAAGCCAGATCGATCACGAAGCGGTAATGCACATCGCTTTTCAACATGCGCTCGTATGCGGTGTTGATGTACTCCATATCGATCATTTCCACATCGCAGGTGATGCCGTGTTCGGCGCAGAAATCGAGCATTTCTTGCGTTTCAGCGATGCCACCGATCAGCGAGCCGGCGATCTGACGACGGCCGAATACGAGCGGCAGCGTATGTACGGTCGGCTCGATGTTGCCAATCAGGCCGAGCAGCACCAGCGTGCCGTCGATTTTCAGCGTCCATAGATACGGATTCATATCGTGCGCCGTTGGCACGGTGTCGATAATGAAATCGAAACGGGCGAACGCCGCTTTCATCTGCTCAGCATCGGTCGATAGCACCACTTGATCGGCGCCGAGCCGGCGTGCTTCTTGTTCCTTGTCGGGGCTGCGCGTGAACAGCGTGACTTCTGCACCCATCGCCTTCGCCAGTTTTAGCGCCATGTGACCGAGGCCGCCGAGACCGACCACCGCAACTTTATGGCCCGCGCCGATCTTCCAGTGCCGCAGCGGTGAATACGTGGTGATGCCGGCGCACAGCAGCGGCGCGGCGCTTTTCGGGTCGAGTTTGTCGGGAATGCGCAGCACGAAGCTGTCGCGCACGACGATGCGCTCCGAATAGCCGCCGTGTGTCGGCTGGCCATCGCGGCGGTCGATGCCGCCGTAAGTCGGCGTGTTGAATTCCGCGCAGTATTGTTCTTCGCCGTGGTTGCAGGGTCCGCAATGGCCGCACGCATCGACCATGCAGCCGACGCCGACCATGTCGCCGGTTTTGAAGCGCGTGACGTCGGTGCCGACCGCAGTGACGCGGCCGACAATTTCATGGCCCGGTACGATGGGGTAGTGCGTGAAGCCCCAGTCGTTGTGCACGGTGTGCAGATCCGAATGGCAGACGCCGCAGTACAAAATCTCGATCGCGACGTCGTCGCTGCGCAGATCGCGGCGCACGAGTTCAAAAGGGCCGAGTTTCTGGTCAGCGGCAAAGGCGGCATAGGCACGAGTGGGTTGGGTCATGTTGTCTCCTCAGATCATGTGTAGATGGTGGATGTCGGACAGGCATTTGCGAATGAAGCTATCCGACAAATGCGGAATGTCTTTGTGCGCGCCGACGCCGAGTTGACGCACCGCCTCGCGGAAGCGGGCAGCCGGTATCAAGGAGCTGAATTCCGCCGGCATCGGCTGTGCCAATTGATGCAGCAACGGCAGCGACGATTGCTGCCGTTGTTTCTCTGGCAGCCCGCGCAGCGCGGTTTTAAAACGGTCGAGCCAGTCGGCGTAATCGTCGATCCGTCGGATCGGATAACCGGCCGCGATTGCCCAATCGACAAAGCGGTCGAGCGAAACGCCGTCGTCATGCGGATTGACGACATGGTAAGTGCGATAGCCTTCGCGTGCACTCGCGCCCAGTGTCGCGATCGCCTTGGCGCTGAAATCGGCGGGCAGGCCATCGTAATGCGCTTTCGCCAGATCGCCGGTATAGAACGAGCGCGGCGCCAGGCCGGTGACAACGACGCTGAACAGCCAGCGCGTGAACATATCGGGCACGTTGATCTGGCCCTTGAACCGGCTGTGCGCGAGGATCATGTCCGAGCGGAATACCGCCACCGGCAGACCAAACCGCTCATGCGCGTCGCGCAGCAATACTTCGCCGGCCCATTTGCTGT
>CBFHCK010000256.1:0-4183 GCA_965653955.1 uncultured Spongiibacteraceae bacterium | reverse complement strand
GCAAGAGGTGTCTTGTTTTAATGCCATTGCTCGAACTGTGGGCTCTTGCACCCGTAAAAACGGGTTGGTGGCAAGTTCCAATGCCAGCGTCGAGGGCAGCGTCGGTTGCTGCGCAGTACGAAGTTGCGAAACAGTCTCGCTACGGCGTTGGACGGCGAGGTTATCAGGCTCAACCGCGCGCGCAAAGCGCAAATTCGACTGGGTGTATTCGTGCGTGCAATAAATGATTGTGTTTTCAGGTAGTTGGGCGAGCCTCTGAAGGCTGTGATAGAGCTGTTCGGCGCTGCCTCCCAAGAGCCTTCCGCAGCCGGCCGCGAACAATGTATCTCCACAAAAGAGTAAGGGCGGCAATGAGTTAGGAGCGAAGTACGCGATATGGTCGAGCGTGTGGCCAGGAACTTCCAGCACCGTGAAGTCGGTACCCAAAACCGTAATTTGATCGCCTTCGAGCAATGGATGATCGACACCCTCAATTGCCGGATTGGCGGGACCATACGTAAAGGCAGGTGAATAACGCTGTTGTAGCTCCAAAATGCCGCCGGTGTGGTCCTTGTGATGATGCGTAATCAGAACGCCATCGAGCCGTAATTGCCGCGCCTCAAGAAATTGAATCACCGGAGCCGCGTCGCCGGGATCGACCACCCAGGCCACCTTTCCATCGTGCAGGCACCAGATGTAATTGTCGGTGAAGGCGGCGATGGGTTCGATCTTGATCGGCATAGAGCGGTACTCTTTATATAGGTCGTTCAGGTTATATAGGTCGTTCAAGTTACATAGATCGTTCAGGTAGTGGGAATGACGCCAACTCAGTATGAGACAACAAAAGTTCTGGAATCTATCGCATGGAGTCTTTGCAAAGTAAAACCGAATTCTCTGGAGAGACATTCGAGCGGCTGAATTTGGTCGATACGGATGTGTCCGGAAGACGTTTCTACGATTGTCATTTTGCCCACTGCAATTTCAGCGCGGCAAAATTGATCGACTGTCTTTTCGACGGCTGCAGTTTCACCGAATGCAACCTCAGCAATGCGGTAGTAAAACGCAGCGCCTTCCGCGAAGTTCTTTTTAAATCGTGCAAGCTGGTAGGTATCGATTGGCCTTCTGCGAAATGGCCCAGTGTTGCTCTGTCCGGGCTGATCGAATTCGACGAGTGCATATTGAATGGCTCATCGTTTTTTGGCCTGACACTGCAGGAGCTGAAAATGGAGGCGTGTCAGGTACACGAAGTGGATTTCACCGAAACCGATTGTGTCGATGCGAGCTTTATTCAATCCGATTTCGAGAGCTCGACATTTCACCAAACCAATCTCACCCGGGCGGATTTCACTGACGCGACCAATTATCAAATCGATGTGTTCACCAATCGCATTGACGACGCAACGTTCAGCCTGCCGGATGCGATCAATCTATTGCGCAGCCTGCCGATCAAGGTGATCGATTGACGTCTTTCAGCGATGGGTTCGCCCCTCATTTGCAGTAGGTTTGCACGTTCCTTTTAGGCTAGAGTACCGGGCCAGCCTGAGGGGGCTTTGCGCATAAATAGGCGTCAAATGGCCTCCTTTGCACTTAATAAATCCGAATAATCTGGAGGTATGCAATGCGCGCGATGGTCATGCACGAAGTGGGTGGACCCGAAGTAATGAAGCTCGGTGAACTGCCGACACCAAAGCCTGCCGCCGGCGAGGTACTCATCAAGATTGCTTACGTCAGCGTCAACCCGGCTGATTGGAAAGATCGCCAAGGCGAACTCGCGCGTTATTACCCATACACCTTCCCGTATGTCATCGGTATGGATGCCGCCGGCGTTATTGCCGAGCTGGGCGAAGGCGTGACCCAATATAAAGTGGGCGATCGCGTCGTCACATGCTCGAATCACGGCAAAGGCGCGTGGGGCACATATGCAGAATACGTCGCTACGCCGCTTAATACGGTGGCACCGCTTCCCGCTAACGTCAGCTTCGAACAGGCCGCATGTATTCCGGTAGCGGGCGTGACCGCATGGCAATCGCTGCACCGTGGTTGTTCGCTGCAAGCCGGGCAAACGATTCTCGTACACGGTGCGTCGGGCGGTGTCGGTTCGTTCGCGGTTCAATTCGCCAAACATCTCGGCGCGAAAGTCGCGGCAACGTGCAGTGGCGCAAAAGCCGATTACGTGCGTTCGCTCGGCGCCGATCTGGTGATCGATTACCGCACGCAGGACATTGCGAAAGAAATCAAAGCCTGGGCGCCGCAAGGTCTCGATGTCGTCCTCGATGCGGTCAGTTGCGGCACGCTGCCGCAGGCGTTCGATCTGCTGCATAAAGGTGGCGTTCTGGTCAGCGTGCCGACGTTGGTTGGCGATGGCGATGTTGCGGCCGATATGCAGCGTGCCGCTGAGTTGGGTGTGACCAAAGCATTTGCCGTGATGACGATCGAAGAGGGCGATAAAGATATGGGCGCGATCGTCGATCTGGTGTCGCGCGGCATCGTTCGTGTTCCGCCGATGCAGATCCTGCCGCTCGAAGAAGCGCCGAAAGCGCATCAGCTGCTTCAGGATGGCAAGGTCAACGGCAAGCTCGTATTGAAAGTCGCCGACCTTTAATAGCTCCATCGATCATCAGAAAACAGATCATCGAAAAACAGGTCATCGAATAAAAAGGAAATTCTCATGATTGGCATTCTCGACCAAATCGAAATCGACGCGGACAAGCTGCCCGCGCTGCAGCAGCTCATCACTGAGCGTTATTTGCCCGGCGCGATTGCGCGCGGCATGAAGCTGACTCGGAGCTGGGTATCGCCCCCGCTCGCGTTGATGAACGATCCGATGACGCTGTGGGTATTGTGGGAAGTGGCGCATGTTGGCGAGTGGTGGGGCATGCGTGTGCGTGCCGCGGCTGATCCAACGCTGCCGGTGTATTGGGCCGATGTCGATAAGCTCTGCAAAAAACGCGATCGTCATTATCTGGTCGATACGGCTCCTGCCGCAGACGCAGCGCAGTTGCCCGGGCCGGTACCGCTGGGCACCGAGCGTCTTGCGACCGCGAAAGGCGTGCGTGTAACGGCGCAATTTTTCGTGCGCAAGAACGCGAGTGAGAAAGACATCGCGCAATGGGAGCAAGCGTTGCGCGCCGCACCGCAACACATCGCCGGTCTGCAAAACGTATTTTTCGCACGCAATCTGGAAGGCTCGTTCGGTGCCGGCGATTACACGGCCGATCTGCATTTTGTTGACGAAGCGGCGCAAAAATCGGCGTCGCAACAACCGTATTGGCGCGACACGTTGCAGCCGTTGTTCGATCGCGTGGTCGAGCGTAAATGGCAAATGGCAACGCAATTGATCGGCGGCGGTATGCGCTCACCCGGCATCAAGAACGCGATCAAACGTACCGCGTATTTCCGTATGTTCCCGAACGTGGGGAAGGACATCGCAGCGAATTGGGAACGCACGACGCTGGAAATGCCGGCGTATATGGCGACGATGAAAAACTGGTCGCTGAGTCGCGCGCTGGACGATCATTGGACTTACGTATGGGAGCAGGAATTCGAGAAGGTCGATGATCTGCTCGGCGAATACATGGTGCATCCGCATCATTGGGCTTACGTCGATCCATGGTTCGATCACGAATTCAAAAAGCAGGTGATCGATGGCGTTTTGTCGCACGCATTTTGTCCTATCGAATCCAGCGTGCTCGGCTGGAGCCTCACTTAATTCCTCACTCCTAACTACTTGCGGGCCTGCCCGGATGCCCCTGGTGTCCGAGATGGAAGAGAACCGGTATGGCCCTCAAGGCGACCATTTTTAAAATTCAACTCAACGTCGCCGACATGAATCGCCAGCATTACGGCGATTACAATTTAACGATCGCGCGACACCCTTCCGAAACCGACGAGCGCATGCTGGTGCGTGTGCTCGCATTTGCCGCGCATGCCGACGAGGCGTTGCAATTCACCAAAGGCCTCAGTGCCGACGATGAGCCCGACTTGTGGCAGAAGAATCTCGTCAACGAGATCGATTGCTGGATCGATGTCGGCTTGCCCGATGAAAAACGCGTGCGCAAAGCGTGCAATCGCGCGCGCCAGGTCATCATTTATAGTTACGGTCGCACTGCATCGCATTGGTGGCAGCAAAATCAGGAAAAACTCGCGCGCTTCGATAATTTAACCGTCGTTAATTTATTGAAAGCCGAAACCGACGCACTGGCTA
>CBFHCK010000255.1:0-4212 GCA_965653955.1 uncultured Spongiibacteraceae bacterium | reverse complement strand
TCAGTCGCGTTTTGACGCGCGGCGACATCGGTTTCTGCGAAAGTTATATCGCCGGAGAGTGGGATTCCAATGATCTGACCGGCCTGCTGAAATTGCTCGCGAGCAATCGCGATGTGCTGCGCAAAGCGGTGTACGGTTCATGGTTCAATTTGCTGACCGCAAAACTGCGTCATTTTCTTAATCGAAATAATCGCGCCGGCAGCAAACGCAACATCATGGCCCATTACGATTTGGGCAATGAGTTTTATCGGCTGTGGCTCGACCCTGGCATGGTGTATTCGTCCGCATTGTTTCCGCCATCGACGGTCGATGAAAATAAAAATGCGTCGCTGCAAGCGGCGCAAACCGCAAAACATCAGCGCATTCTCGATCGCCTTTGCGCCATGCCGCAGCAACATGTGCTTGAAATCGGTTGCGGCTGGGGCGGCTTTGCCGAAATGGCCGTCGCGAATCATTTAAAAATCACCGGCCTCACCTTGTCGCCCGCGCAACTCGAATGGGCGCGGCAACGCGTGCCGCAGGCCGATTTGCGTTTGCAGGATTATCGCGATTTGTCCGAGCAATTCGATCATGTCGTGTCCGTCGAAATGATCGAAGCAGTCGGCGAGCGCTGGTGGCCGACTTATTTCAACACCATTGCGCACGCCTTGAAGCCGGGCGGCAAAGCCATTATTCAGGGCATCGTGATTCGCGACGATTTGTTCGCGGAATACCGCAAGGGCACCGATTTCATTCAGCAGTACATTTTCCCTGGCGGCATGTTGCCGTCGCGTTCAGTGGTACGCGAGATTGCAGTCAGGCAGGGTTTGGCGATTCACAACGAGCACGCTTTCGGTATCGATTACGCAACCACGCTGAATCATTGGCGACAAAATTTCGAGGAAAACTGGTTACGCATTAAAGCGCTCGGCTTCGACGAGGAATTCCGTCGCTTATGGCGCATGTATCTGTGCTATTGCGAAGCGGGATTTCTGGCGGGCACGATCGATGTCGTGCAATTTGAATTCGGTCATGCCGCGCCGTGAAACGCCACTGCCTGATCCTGCTGCTGATCGCTTGTGCCTGGCCAGGCATCGGATGGGCGAATCCCGCGCTCGCCACACAGATCGATAATATGCAGCGCTGGGGTAGCGGTGATTTTCGCCGCTACGGCTTTTTGATTTATACCGCAACGCTTTGGGCCGGTGGCAATGATCCCACGCAGCCGCCGCTCGCGATAAGTCTCACCTATAAACGCACCATTTCGGCAGGCGCCATCGTCGACGCGAGCGTCGATGAAATTCGCAAGCTCGGTGTCGTCAACGAAGCGCAGCTCATCCAGTGGCGCGCGCAAATGAGAGAAATATTTCCTGACGTGCGCGCTGGCGATCGCATTCTCGGCCTCTATGACGAGAAGGGCGCACGCTTCTTTTTCAACGAACAATTTATCGGCTCGATCGAAAGCGCGGAATTTGCGCGCGCATTCTTTGGCATTTGGCTCGATGTCAAAACCAGCGCACCCGATTTACGCAATGCGCTGTTAGCGGCGGCGCCTTCCTGACATGAAAACGACGCCCGTTTTTGCTTACGGCATGCTCGGTCTACCGCTCGCATTCGCCGCGCTGCCGATGTATGTCCATATTCCGCGCTATTACGCAGAAGTCGCGGGCATACCGCTGGCGTTGCTGGGTTTGATCTTGCTCGGTGCGCGTTTTATCGATGCCGGTATCGATCCGTGGCTCGGCTGGCTCGCCGATCGGTGGCCGCGTCGAAACATGATTGCGCTGGCACTGGTGCCGTTCGGTGTGGGCTTCGTTGCGTTATTAACGCCACCGACGATGCACACCGAGGCATGGTTGATCGGTGCGCTATTGCTAACGTCTTCCAGCTTTTCCGCAGCAACCATCGCCTATCAAGCGTTGGGAGCCGATTGCGGAAGCAGCTCGCAACAGCGCACACAACTCACCGCTGCGCGCGAAGGTTTCAGTCTGCTCGGCGTCGTGCTTGCCGCTGCGTTACCGAGCCTGATCGCAATCGATCTCAATATGGGTATCGCCCGTTTAGCGTGGATTTTTCCGGCGCTGTTGATCGTCGCTGCCGCAGTCACGCTATTTGGCACGAATAAGTTCGCCGGTACAGAGGCGCATCGCGTTATCACCACACCGCGTCACGAACCGTTATTGCACAGCGTGCGCAAAGTATTTGCGGATGCGGTATTTCGTCGTTTGCTCGCGGTATTTCTGATTAATGGCATCGCCGCCGCGTTGCCGTCGACGCTGTTTTTATTTTTTGTCGCGGATGTGCTGCAAGTCGAACGTGCGAGTGGCGCTCTGCTCGCGCTGTATTTCATTGCCGGCGCGATGTCGCTGCCGCTGTGGGTGCGGCTCGCAGCGCGCTATGGTCGCGTCGCCGCATGGTTCGCATCGATGCTGCTGTCGATTATCGCGTTTGCCGGCACCGCTTTATTAAGCAGCGGCGATCTCGGATTTTTTGTTGTTATCTGTCTCGCGTCCGGATTGGCACTCGGCGCCGATCTCACTTTGCCTGCGGCCATCGCCGCCGATCTCGGTGAGCGCCACGGGTTGGTCGGTGCTTACTTCGGTGTCTGGAATTTTGTCGCGAAATTGAATCTAGCGCTGGCGGCGGGATTAGCGCTGCCGTTACTCGGAGCGCTCGGTTACATACCGGGCAGCTCGGCTGAACTCACTGCGCTCGTGTTTGCTTATGCGCTACTGCCGTTGGTTTTTAAAACGCTCGCCGGCGCGTTGCTTTGGCGCTGGCGGCAATCATTGGAGGTCGATCTATGAAAATTTTATTAGCAGCAGCTTTTGCACTCGGACTCTCCGGTTGCACGGCAACCGAGATCGATACGTATCGCGCTGAAAAGCCGGTGCTCGATATCCAAAATTATTTGAATGGAACGCTAGATGCGTGGGGAATATTTCAGGGGCGTTCCGGTGAAGTGAAAAGGCGTTTTCATGTGGTGATCGAAGCCAAATGGAACGGCGACGTCGGCACGCTCGATGAACATTTCAGCTGGTCCGATGGCACCACATCGCGTCGCGTCTGGACGCTAACGAAACAAGCGGACGGCACGTTTATCGGCCGTGCACATGATGTCATCGGCGATGCCACTGGCGAGGCGGCTGGCAACGCGCTGCACTGGCGCTATGTGCTCGCGCTGCCGGTGAACGGCAAGGTCTACAACGTCACGATGGATGACTGGATGTTCCTGCTGGACGACAAAGTGATGATGAATCGCACCACGATGAGCAAGCTGGGTTTCCGCGTTGGCGAACTCACCATCGCATTCGTCAAAAGATAAATCGCATGAATCCAAAAATTATCGATTGGCAGGGAAAGCGCGTGTGGCTGGTCGGCGCATCGGCGGGGATTGGTGCAGCGCTGGCGGAAGCGCTTGCCGAGCGTGGTGCTCGGCTCGCACTCAGCGCGCGCAGCGTTGAAAAACTCGCAGCGCTAAATGTTGGCAATGCGACGCTGGTGCCGTGCGATGCCACCGATATCGATGCGCTCATCGTAGCCCGCAACACAGTGCTAGCCGTATTGGGCAACATCGATCTGGTTATTTATCTCGCGGGCGATTATCAGCCGATGCGCGCAGAGAATTTCGATCTCGCCGCTGCCGAAAAAATTGTTACGGTGAATTTTTTAGGCGCCATGCGTCTAGCATCCATCGTGCTGCCTAGTTTGCGGGAGGGCAGCGGCATCGCCTTTGTCGCCAGTGTTGCAGGCTATCGCGGAATGCCGAAATCGTTGGCATACGGCCCCGGCAAAGCCGCGCTGATTCATTTTGCGGAATGTCTTTATTTCGATCTCGCGCCAAGGAACATTGGCGTGTGGGCAATCAACCCGGGCTTTGTGGCAACGCAGCTCACCGCCAAAAATGATTTCGATATGCCGGCAATCATTCAGCCGGCACAAGCGGCGACAGAAATTATCGCTGGTCTGCGTTCGGGCAATTTTGAAATCCACTTTCCGAAGCGCTTCACGCGCGTGATGAAATTACTCGCGCTGCTCCCTTACGGACTTTACTTTAGATTGATCCGCCGCATAACGGGAGGTTGAAGTGACAGCAGATGATGTAATCCGTTTCTATGAGGAGTTTTCGCCGCAAAGCATTGAGCGCATGCCGGAAATTTATAGCGACGATGCATTCTTCAAAGATCCGTTCAACGAAGTGCGTGGGCCAAGCGCCATTCAGCGCATTTTTTC
>CBFHCK010000254.1:0-4215 GCA_965653955.1 uncultured Spongiibacteraceae bacterium | reverse complement strand
GGCTGTGACAGCGCATTGCACCGATCCGAACGCACAAACCGTCGACCGGAATGGCTTTCTCGGTGCCGAGAATCTTGTTCACCTCGACTTGCCCTTTCCACTCTTCTTTCGATTGACCGTTATCGAGTTGTTTGTCGATCCAAGGAATCAAACCGCCCGCGAGCGGCGCATCGAAAAATTCGTGCGGCACATCCTGACGAATGGTCTGCGCAACCTTGCGATCGATATCGATGATTGACGACGCTGGCGTTGCGAGCTCATTCGCCACCGCCGAGTGAATCACGCCCATGCCTTTCAGCAATTCGCGCATGTGATTCGCGCCACCGCCGGAAGCTGCCTGATACGTCATCGAGCTGACCCACTCGACCAAGCCTTCGCGGAACAGGCCGTTCACGCCCATCAGCAAAATGCTGTTAGTGCAGTTGCCGCCGATGAAGTTTTTTACACCGCGCTTGATGCCATCGCGAATCAAATCGCCGTTGACGGGATCGAGGATGATGATCGCGTCATTTTCCATCCGCAGCGTCGATGCAGCGTCAATCCAATAGCCCTGCCAACCGGCGGCTCGCAATTTTGGAAATACATCCGTTGTGTAGTCACCGCCCTGACACGAAATAATCGCGTCGAGTTTCTTCAACTCGTCGATCGAATTCGCATCTTTCAGCGGAGCGCCACCGGCAAATGCAGGACCCGCACCGCCGACATTCGATGTCGTGAAAAATACCGGCTCGATGCCATCGAAATCTTTTTCCGCCTGCATGCGCTCCATTAATACGGAACCCACCATGCCGCGCCAACCTACAAAACCCACTGTTTTCATTTGATTCACCTGACTTTAAGGTTCAGTGCTAATTGACTAGCTTCGCTATGAGCTTGAATTAGTTTGCTAACACTTTCGCTACCGCGTCGCCCATTTGCGCGGTGTTTACCAGTTGCGTACCCGCCGTATGAATATCCGGCGTGCGCAGCCCCTGATCTAACACGTCGCCTATGGCGCTTTCGATCGCATCGGCCGCTTCGGAAGCGTTCAGCGAATAACGCAGCATCATCGCAGCGGACAACATCATTGCGAGCGGATTCGCCTTGCCCTGCCCGGCGATATCCGGCGCCGAACCATGACACGGCTCGTACATACCTGCGCCGCTTTCGTTCAGCGAAGCGGACGGAAGCATACCGATTGAACCGGTCAGCATCGCAGCCTCGTCCGACAAAATATCGCCAAACAAATTACCGGTAACGATCACGTCGAATTGTTTCGGCGCACGCACCAATTGCATCGATGCGTTATCGACATACATATGCGTCAGCTCGACATCCGGATAATCCTTGCCGAGTTCTTCCATTACTTCGCGCCACAGAATCGTCGATTCAAGCACGTTCGATTTATCGACTGAGCACACCTTCTTGCCGCGCTTGCGCGCCAGCTCGAACGCGAGCTTGCCGACACGGCGCACTTCGGATTCCGAATATTTATCGGTATTGAAACCTTCGCGCTCGCCGTTCGCCAATGTGCGAATGCCGCGCGGCTCGCCAAAATAAATGCCACCGGTCAATTCGCGCACAATCAAAATATCGAGGCCAGCGACAATTTCTTTTTTCAACGATGACGCATCCGCGAGTTGCGGATACAAAATTGCCGGACGCAAATTGCCGAACAATCCCAACTCGGAGCGCAGTTTCAGCAAACCTTTTTCCGGACGAATCGCGCGATCCAATTTATCCCACTTCGGTCCACCAATCGCGGCAAACAAAATTGCATCGCAAGCGCGTGCTTTCGTCAGAGTTTCTTCCGGCAATGGACCGCCGGTCGCATCGATTGCTGCGCCGCCCATCAGCGCTTCATCGTAGCTCAAGCCCAAACTGAAACGACGATCGACCACATCGAGTACCTTGCGCACCTCGACCATGATTTCCGGACCGATGCCATCGCCTGAAATTAAAAGAACCTTTCTGCTCATGCTTTTCTCCAAAATCGAAATCGTTATCGCAGACCGTTTATTGCAACGGAGTGAACAGCCACGGTGCGCGCTGTTGCCAATTCTGTTCGAAAGTTTTTATCGCATCCGCATCTTTCAGCGTGATGCCAATATCATCCAGACCGTTGATCAAACAATATTTGCTGAATTCGCCGACTTCGAATGCGAATTCCTCGCCGCTCGGCGTACGCACTTTCTGCGCCGGCAAATCAACGGTTAGTTGATAGCCTTCCTGCGCGTACATTTCCTTGAACAATTGATCGACGATATTCGCACTCAACACAATCGGCAACACGCCATTCTTGAAACAGTTATTGAAGAAAATATCGGCGTAGCTCGGCGCGATCACGCAGCGGAAACCGTAATCCTCCAGCGCCCACGGCGCGTGTTCGCGGCTCGAACCACAACCGAAGTTTTCGCGCGCGAGCAATATCGAGGCGTTTTTATAGCGCGGAAAATTCAGAGGAAAATCCGGGTTCAACGGACGATGGCTATTGTCTCGACCGGGCTGACCTTCATCGAGATAACGTAATTCGTCGAACAGATTCGGACCGAAGCCGCTGCGCTTGATCGATTTTAAAAACTGCTTCGGAATGATCATATCGGTGTCGACATTCGCGCGATCCATCGGCGCGGCGACGCCGTTCAATACGGTAAATGGCTTCATTACACGGCCTCCCGAATATCGAGTTCTCTCACATCGACAAAATGCCCGGCAATTGCTGCCGCAGCGGCCATGGCGGGACTCACTAAATGGGTGCGTCCGCCGAAGCCCTGGCGCCCCTCGAAGTTTCTGTTAGACGTCGCCGCACAATGTTCGCCCGGCAATAATTTATCGGCGTTCATTGCGAGACACATCGAGCAGCTCGGCTCGCGCCATTCCAAGCCGGCTTCGATGAAAATCTTGTCGAGCCCTTCTTTTTCCGCCTGCGCTTTTACTTGACCGGAACCCGGCACAACCAGCGCCTGCGTAATGGTCGACGCAACTTTTTTTCCTTTCACCACATTTGCCGCAGCGCGTAAATCTTCGATGCGCGAATTCGTGCACGAGCCGATAAACACGCGGTCGAGCTTGATGCTGGTGATCGGCTGGCCCGCTTGCAAACCCATGTATTCGAGCGCGCGTTCGGCAGCGCGACGTTTCACATCATCGGCAAAATCCGACGGGTTCGGCACATTCGCATCGACTGCGACAACCATCTCTGGCGATGTGCCCCAGCTCACTTGTGGCTTGATCGATGCGCCGTCAACTTCAACGACACGATCGAATTTCGCATCGGCATCGCTGTGCAATGTTTTCCAATAAGCGACTGCTTGATCCCATTGCTCGCCTTTCGGCGCATACGGACGGCCTTTTACATAATCGAGCGTGATGTCGTCGACCGCGACCATACCGACGCGCGCACCTGCTTCGATCGCCATATTGCACACGGTCATGCGTCCTTCCATCGACATGGTGCGAATCACTTCGCCGCCGAATTCGATCGCGTAACCGGTGCCGCCGGCGGTGCCGATTTCACCGATCACCGCGAGAATTACATCTTTCGGCGTGACGCCGACGCCGAGTTTGCCGTCGATTTTTATCAACAGATTTTTCGACTTTTTCTGAATCAAACATTGCGTCGCAAGCACATGCTCGACTTCGGATGTGCCGATGCCGTGCGCAAGCGCGCCGAGCGCGCCGTGTGTTGCCGTGTGCGAATCACCGCAAACGATCGTCATGCCGGGCAAGGTCAAGCCCTGCTCCGGGCCGATCACATGCACAATGCCCTGGTTCGCATCGTTGATCTTGAATTCCTTGATGCCGAAGTCATCGCAGTTTTCATCGAGCGTTTGCACTTGAATCCGCGATATTTCATCGGCGATGCCGGCGATACCCGCTTTACGCTCTTCGACCGAGGACGGCACATTGTGATCAGGCGTCGCAATATTGGCGTCGATACGCCATGGCTTCCGGCTCGCCAAACGCAAACCTTCGAAGGCCTGCGGCGATGTCACTTCATGCAGCAATTGGCGATCGATATAAATCAACGCCGTGCCGTCATCGCGCATCTTTACCAAATGCGCGTCCCACAATTTGTCGTAGAGCGTTTTGCCTGTCATAGATGCCTGCCTTTGTTATCGTGCGGCTAAGGATGGTGTGGCGACTTCCGGGACACGCGACAAGTACATCCATGTAGCTCGTCAGCGACCTCCCTGCCGCGGACGGTCCCAAAAGTCGCCACACCCTCCATCGCAT
>CBFHCK010000253.1:0-4260 GCA_965653955.1 uncultured Spongiibacteraceae bacterium | reverse complement strand
CCAGAGCGCTGCTCGCCGTTCGCGGTGAGTTCGCCGCTTTTTATCCACGCCTGTAAACGCGCGCGCGAATAATCGGGGAACAGCTCAGCCGCGACCTGGTCGAAGCGCTTACCGCGGCATTCCGCTGGTATAACCGCTTCGCTTTCGATGCGCTGGACACTGCATTGTGAATTGGCAATAGACACGCGTTCGAGCTCCGAAATCAACGCCACCGAATGCGGCTTTCTATGGGTAGTCAATCAACTGTTCAGCTGGCAGCTATCAATTCGCCAGCGGGTACCTATCAATTGGACAGCTGGTACTTAATCAATTGGTCACGTACGGCGGCTGTGGTTAAATAGCGCCTCCGCGCAGCTTGGCCATCGAACCAGCCATTCGCCAGGCGCCGATTGTAGCGAGCGCGCGACCACCGAGACATATAAAAGGTTATTCATTTCATGCGTAAACGTTCGCTTTTCGCTCTTGTCGTATTTGCGGCCCTGCTCGGCGCTTGCGCGCAACAGGATAAAACCGCCGCGATGTCCGAGCGCGAGCTGTATCAGGAAGCGCAACGCTTACTGAAAAATGATAGCTATGACCTCGCGGTCAAGAATCTACAGATGATCGAATCGCGCTATCCGTTTGGCCCCTATGCCGAGCAAGCGCAGCTCGAACTGATCTACGCACAATTTCGCTCCGCGCAAAGTTCAGCCGCAGTGGCCGCCGCCGACCGGTTTATTCGCCTGCATCCGCAGCACCCGCACATCGACTATGCCTACTACATGCGCGGACTGGCCAATTACAGCGAAGGCACCGGTCTGCTCGAACGCTTTCTGCCAACCGACATGACGACCCGCGATCCGGGCGCGGCGCTGCAATCGTTCGAGGATTTCCGCCAACTGCTCAATCGCTACCCCGACAGCCAGTACGCACCCGATGCACGCGCGCGGATGACTTATCTGCGCGCCCGTCTGGGCCGCTATGAAATCAACGTTGCAAACTACTATTTCCGCCGCAAGGCATATCTCGCCGCCGCGAATCGCGGTCGCTATGTGGTCGAAAATTATCAGCAAACCGAGGCGGTACCCGATGCGTTAGCCGTGATGGTGCAGGCATATCAGCTGCTGGGCCTGAACGACTTGGCCGACGACGCGCTGAAAGTATTACGCGCCAACTATGCGGATCATCCGTCGCTAGACAAGAACGGCAACTTCATCGATAGGTTTACGGTGGGCGCTAAAGAGAAGCGCAGCTGGGTTAACACGATGACACTCGGCCTGTTCGATAAAATCGAGCCGCCGAAATTCGATGATCGCGCCGAATACTTGAAGTATTAAGCTAATCCGAATGTAAAAAGCCGCAGCAGTAAATGCTGCGGATTTTTTATTTGTACTTCTTTTTTTATTTATCGGGAATGGTATCGACATCCCGCATCCATACCACCGACTCCGAATCCGACGGTGCACGCCAATCGCCGCGAGGTGACAACGACCCGCCCGATCCCACCTTTGGCGCATTCGGAATACACGAACGCTTGAACTGACTCGTTTTAAAAAAGCGATGCACGAAGATACGCAGATTACGCTTGATCGCAGCGAGATCGTATTGATTGCGTGCAACGTGAATCTCTTCCGGCCATTGACCGAGATTGCGATCGGCCCATGCTGACAGCGCCAAAAATGCCACCTTCGACGGCGCAAACCCAAACCGCAGGATGTAATACAGATTGAAATCCTGCAGCTCATACGGACCAATGAAATGTTCGGTTTTCTGCTCGGGCTGCTGCGTCGCATTCGTCGACGCCGGCACGAGCTCGGGGCTAATGTCCGTGTCGAGGATTTGCAACAACAACCCCGAACCTTGGTCGCCGATCTGACGTGTTTCGGCAACCCAGCGCACCAAATGGCTGATCAACGTTTTCGGCACGCTCGCGTTCACTGCATAGTGCGACATGTGGTCGCCAACGCCATATGTACACCAACCCAATGCGAGTTCACTCAAATCGCCAGTGCCGATGACGATCGCGTCGTTAAAATTCGCCAGCCGGAATAAATGGTTGGTACGTTCACCGGCTTGGACGTTTTCAAATGTCACATCGTATTGCGGTTGCCCATCGACATAGGGATGGCCGATGTCTTTCAGCATTTGCAGACAACTGGGGCGAATATCGATTTCGCTCGCGCTGCAACCCACCACCTGCATTAATTGCCGCGCCTGTTGCAGCGTGCGATCACTCGTCGCAAAACCCGGCATTGTCACCGCAAGAATATTCGCCCGCGGCAACTTCAACCGATCCATCGCCTTTGCACAGACCAGCAGTGCGTGCGTCGAATCGAGTCCGCCGGAAACACCAATCACAACCTTCGATAGACCCGACGATGCCAATCGCTGTACCAGCGCCTGCACTTGAATGTTGTAAACCTCGTTACAGCGATCGTCGCGGCGTTTGCGATCCGCAGGCACATAAGGAAAGCGTTCGACGCGACGCTGTAACGGCAATTCCTTTTTTGTCGGCAATGAAATATCGAAAGCAATCGTTGTAAACCGCTCGACTTCGTCGCGATGTCTGCGCACCGAATGACCGAACGTGGTGGTACGCATGCGCTCATGCGCGAGTCGCTGCAAATCAACATCGGCATACACGACATGCGAAACATCGAGAAACCGTTCCGATTCGCCGAGCAATTCACCATTTTCGCAAATCAGCGCCTGGCCATCCCACGCGAGATCGGTAGTGGATTCGCCCATGCCTGCCGACGAATACAAATACGCGGCGAGACAACGCGCCGATTGCTGCGCCACCAGCTGATGGCGATACGAGGATTTTCCAACGACGATATTCGATGCGGATAAATTCACGAGCACCGTGGCACCGGCCAGCGCAGCAAACGATGATGGTGGAATCGGCGCCCAGACATCCTCGCAAATTTCCACATGAAATCGAAACGACGGCAAATTGCTGAGCTGAAAAAGCAGCGAAGCATTGAACGGAATTTTTTCGCCGAACAACTCAACGGTATCGGTTACCGCATTGAAGGCCGAGCTGAATTGCCGAGCCTCATAAAATTCGCCGTAATTCGGTAGATAGCTCTTCGGCACAATGCCTTGAACACGACCGCTCGCGATGACTGCCGCGCAATTGAATAACTGATGATCGACGCGCAGCGGCAAACCCACCACTATCGCAATCGATAATTTCTTACTCTCCTCAATGATCGCCGCCAATGCGTCGATGCACGCACCGAGCAATGCTTCCTGGTGAAACAAATCGTCACAGGTGTAAGCCGGCAATCCCAATTCAGGGAAACTCACCAATACCGCTCCGTTGTTCGCCGCCTCGGTCGCAAGCGTAATCGTCTGCGCTGCGTTATACATCGGATCGGCAACGCGGCAGCGCGGAATCGCCACCGCCACGCGCGCAAAGCCGTGGCTATAAATGTTCAGAAACGGAGTGTTCGGAAGCGAATCGGTCATTGGCACATCTCTCATCGAGCATTGCAGCGGGCTATTCTCGGTCAATACCGCCATATTGGCAAAAAGCCGACTCTTGCTTGGCAACAAACCGACTATTGAGTCGATCGATGAAATCGGCAGGGCTGCTAGACTTACGCAGCCCATTTGAATTGACCTCATACTCACCAAATGTCATCACAAATCATCCCATCACCAACTCGACAACCGCAGCCATCCTCATCTTTGCTGCAACAGAACCGGACGCTGTTGCGGATCTATAGCTGGTATCGGATTGCGCTTGCCGTTTTGTTGATATCGGTTCTGCTTGGCACCATCGACGATCCGTTGGTCGGTCGCAGCAACCCGCAATTGTTCGTCGAAATATGTGGCGGCTATCTATTCGCCGTTTTTTTACTGTTGATCGTTTTTCCTAAAATCAAACGCCTCAGCAAACGGCTGCTCTTTGCGAACTTCGCGATCGACATTGCGGTGTTGATTGCATTGAGCCATTTGTCCGGCGGGACGGCGGGCGGCATCGGCTTGTTGCTGCTGGTATGCGTTGCGGCCAGCGGATTAATTCTCAGCGGCCAAGTGGCGTTGCTGGTGCCCGCGTCGGCAACACTGGCCCTACTCGGAGATACGTTGTATTTGCTGGCGAGCAATAGCTCGCCGACGCAAAGCTTGCTGACGGCTGGTACGCAGGGAATTTTGTTATTCGCAACTTCTCTCGCCTTTCAGGTTTTATCACAACGCCTGCGCACCAGCCAGCAATTAGCGATCGACCGCGCTGCCGACGTCAACAAGCTGCAGCATCTAAATCAATTAATC
>CBFHCK010000252.1:0-4261 GCA_965653955.1 uncultured Spongiibacteraceae bacterium | reverse complement strand
GATCAACCTCGACTCTCGCATGAGCGAGTGTTGCGGAACCGATGGCGGCAGCCAACGCAGTACCGCGCAGAATCGCATTCATTTTCATCCTGTTCTCCTGAGTTTGGATTGGTGTGACTTTCGGGACTGGACGCACTGTACTTATCGAATATGACAGTTCTGTGAACCTACGCAGAAAGTGTTGTTACAGCCTATTTGGAACTTAGCGCTGAGCTACCAGGGGCTCGCGCACAACGCGTGCTAACGGAAAAACGCAAGAAAAACAGCTGCCAACGGCGGGCGTCGACGTGATGCTGAGCCGCGCCTGATGGCGCAGCAGCACATGCTTGACGATCGCGAGTCCCAAGCCGGTACCGCCGGTATCCATCGAGCGACTCTTGTCGACGCGATAGAAGCGCTCGGTCAGGCGGGGAATGTCTTCCGCATCGATGCCGATGCCATCGTCCTCAACATCGAGATATGCGTGCTCGCGGTCGGAATGCCAGCGAACAATGATTTTTCCGCCCGCTTCGGTGTAGCGGGTCGCATTGAAAACGATATTCGCGAATGCACTGCGCAGCTCGTCGCGTTGCCCGATCAGCGCCAGCGCATCGTCGCATTCGATCGTGATTTCGCGCTGATTGCCCACCGATGCCAATGCCTCTTCGCGAATCATTTCCAATATCGGCCGCATCGCGAACGCACCATCGTGCTGGTCCTGCTGCGGCAGTGTTTCCAGCCGGGAAAGCAGCAGCAGATCATTGATCAATGTCTGCATACGACGCGACTGAATCAGCATTTGATCGAGCGCGCGCTTCCAGCGCGGGTTTTCGTCGCCGACATTGCCGGCAAAGGTTTCGAGATAACCGTTAATAACCGTCAGCGGCGTGCGCAGTTCGTGCGATACGTTGGCGACGAAATCCTTGCGCATCTGTTCGAGTTTGAACGTCTGCGTGATATCGCGGACGAACAACAGGCGGCTGCGCTTACCGAAGAACGTGATATGGATTTGCAAATAGGTACTGCCGCGATACGGCGATGGAATTTCCAGCGGCTTGCTGTACTCCTCCGATTCGAAATACGCAATAAATTCGGGGGTACGTACCAGGTTCAACACCTGCTGGCCAGTGTCTTCGGGAAAACGTAACCCGAGCAATGTCTCCGCGGCCTTATTGCTCCATTCGATATTGTTGTCGGCGTCGATCATTACCGCGCCATACGGCAGCGACGTAAACGATTCGCGCAGATAGCTGATTAACGCGCGCAGACGGACACGTTCACGCCGCTCCTTTTGCTGCATGCGGTACAGGCTATCCATGACCTCGCCCCACAAACCGCTCGCTTCCGGCGGTTCGATGGTGGCGCGATGCGTCAGCCATTGCTGCATGTTGTGGAGGTTATAAACGGAACGCGCAGCGAACGCACACGCAGCGACCGCGATAGCCCACGCCATTACATCGAGCAGCCAACCGACCAATACGGCGGCTCCAAGCCACAACAACAGACGATAAAGCTCGGACTTCCAGTTATTCGTCAACAT
Organism: uncultured Spongiibacteraceae bacterium; assembly: GCA_965653955.1. Classification (GTDB taxonomy): domain Bacteria; phylum Pseudomonadota; class Gammaproteobacteria; order Pseudomonadales; family CAMLJR01; genus CAMLJR01. Next base: position 2,742 of record CBFHCK010000252.1, on the reverse strand, counting down.
CAGCTGGTCAGTATCAAATCTCGGGGTTTGGTATTGGGCCGTGGCGTTTAAGCAACGCTGGCACCCGTGGTGGAAAATCGATAGCCCGTGCCGCGCACGGTTTGAATCAGCCCGCCATAATCGGCGGCGTTGGTCTGCAAGGCTTTGCGCAAACGGCGAATATGCACATCGACGGTGCGCTCCTCGACGTAGACATTACCGCCCCATACATGATCGAGCAACTGCCCGCGCGAGTATGCGCGCTCGCGATGCGTCATAAAGAACTTCAACAACTTGAACTCGGTCGGCCCCATGTCGACAGGTTGCTGGCGAATAAAAACCCGATGGCTCGCCGGATCGAGCACCAATCCTTCGATATCGATCGCGCCTTCGTCTTCGAGCTGACCGGTACGCCGCATCACCGCTTTAATACGTGCGATCAATTCGCGCGGCGCGAACGGCTTGGTCATGTAATCGTCGGCGCCAACATCGAGTCCCTGGATCTTGTTGTCCTCCTCGCCCTTCGCGGTGAGCATGATGACGGGAATATCTTTCGTCAGCTCATCGCGCTTCAGGCGCCGTAACAATTCGATTCCGGTAGATCCGGGCAACATCCAGTCGAGCAGTACCAGGTTGGGTTTGTGATCGATGATGCGCCCGTGCGCTTCCTGCGCATTACCGGCTTCCATGCAATCGATATCCGACATTTCCAATGCGACGCGAATCATTTCGCGAATCGCGGGCTCGTCATCGACGATCAATACACATTTATTATCCATTCCGTCCGTTCACTCCGCACAAGCGTTAATGACTGCTTACCAAACGTTCATGACTGTTACAAATTGACGGCTATTAAAGACGGGCAATGTGAAACAAATATGACAGACGCGTGAAGCGGTCAATCGAATACGACGGTTTTGTTGCCGCGCACAATTACGCGATCTTCGAGGTGATTGCGCAATGCGCGCGCCAGCACCGCGACCTCCACATCTTTGCCGAGCCGCACCAGATCATCGACGCTGTGGCGATGGCCGACACGAATCACATCCTGCTCAATGATCGGACCTTCATCCAATTCGGTGGTGACGTAATGGCTGGTGGCGCCGATCAACTTCACGCCACGGTCATAAGCTTTCTGATAAGGATTCGCGCCGATGAACGACGGCAGAAAACTGTGGTGAATATTGATGATGTGGCCGGGATACTTGCTGCACAGATCGGGCGGCACAATCTGCATATAACGCGCGAGCACGATGGTCTCGGCGCGATACTGCTCGATCAAACGTTCGGTTTCCGCAAACGCCGCCGCTTTGCCTTCTTTATCTTTCGGCTCTTTTACTTTGGGAATGGGGACATAGTGAAACGGAATGTTGTGCCACTCAACCATGCTGCGCAGGTTTTCGTGATTCGAAATCACGCACGGGATATCGCAGAACAATTCATCCGAATGCCAGCGATGCAGTAAATCGGCGAGGCAATGCGAGGCGTGACTGGCGAGAATAACGACGCGCTGACGCACGGTCGAATCGCGCAGATACCACTGCATTTTGTACTCGTCGGCAATACGTGCGAAGGCGGTGCTGAATTCGCGGAGGCCGATCTTCAACGAATCGGCGCGAATCTCGTTGCGCATGAAGAACCAACCGCAATCGCGATCCGAATGGTAATTGGCTTCGGTCAGCCAGCCGCCATACTCGGCGACGAATTGACTAACGCGCGCGACAATGCCGACGCGATCCGGGCATGAAATGACCAGCCGATAGGTATGTTCCATAAGTAAATCAACGATCTAAACGCGAAGGCGGCACTATTGCACAAGGACATCAAGCACGACAACTCATTCACTCACCGCAGGAATAACCCTCATGTACCTGTGAGACACGTGGCAAGTACTTCCATGTAACTCGTCAGCGGCATCCTTGTGCCCAATGCATCGCTTCGCTCAGGGGCAGGCTCTCGCTGACGGCCCCAAAGGCATACGGGATAATCCCTGCTTCAACCTGAATCGTTCTCTCGTATAATGCCCGCCCAATTCCTACCGCCGTACTCAGCTATGCCGCAGGCGCGACCGCTCTTTTCCTATCGTAAGTACTGGGCCGAATGTTTCGGTCCGGCGCCATTTCTGCCTATGTCACGCGCGGAAATGGACGTGCTCGGCTGGGACTCGTGCGATGTCATCATCGTCACCGGCGATGCCTACGTCGATCACCCGAGCTTCGGCATGGCGGTGATCGGTCGCACCTTGGAAGCGCAGGGCTTCCGCGTCGGCATCATCGCGCAACCGGATTGGCAATCGAAAGACGCATTCATGGCGCTCGGCAAACCGAATCTGTTCTTCGGCGTCGCGGCGGGCAATATGGATTCGATGATCAACCGCTACACGGCGGATCGCCGCCTGCGTCACGACGATGCGTACACGCCCGGCGATGTCGGCGGCAAACGTCCCGATCGCGCGGTAATCGTGTATTCACAGCGTTGCCAGGAAGCGTACAGCGATGTGCCGGTGGTGATCGGTTCGATCGAAGCCAGTCTGCGCCGCATCGCACATTACGATTACTGGAGCGATAAAGTTCGCCGCTCGATTCTTCTCGACAGCAAAGCCGACCTGCTGCTGTACGGCAACGCAGAGCGCGCCATCGTCGAAGTCGCGCATCGGCTTGCGAACGGCGAAGCCATCGAATCGATCCGCGACGTGCGCGGCACAGCGTATGTGTTAGGCGATATTCCCGCCGGTTGGACACTGATCGACTCGAGCGAATTCGA
>CBFHCK010000251.1:0-4270 GCA_965653955.1 uncultured Spongiibacteraceae bacterium | reverse complement strand
GTCGTCAACGTCCGCCTAATTCGCTGAGCACCAAATAATTTCCAGAACTCTTCGGTTCTCGCTATGGAGGTTGTTGCAATGCGATTTTTTAACATTGCAGTACTGTTAGCGTTAGTGCTGATCACGGCGTGTACGCCGGAATTTGTGCATCAAAAAACCAAAGAGCTCGGCGGACAGGCACGATTGCTTGATTCTGTCGATCTTCAACGCAGTAATCAGCGTGTATTGATGAGGCAGGCGCAGGTTTGTCTTGTAAGCGATCTTGAAGCCGACCAAGCCTCGATAATATTGACGACAATGCAATCTGCTTTCATCGGTTACTTCGCGGCAGTGGGTATCGAGCATGAGCCGATGGATTATCTCCGCGCGATAACTACTGCAGCATGTCCCGGCGCTGAGTATTTATTTTTCGTACAACCGCTTGGCCAAGCATCGTGTATTAACGATGATGCTAAAGCGTGTGATCAGCCTCATCGATTTTTGATTACGATTGTCAGCCGCGGCGATCAAAGTGTCAGTGATCGAATCACCCTGACGGCGAAAAAAAGTTTTATCCCGCGCAATAGTTCCGACGAGATATATCTCCGACAAGTTTTTGAGCGGCTTGCGGCCACGCTTACCGGTGTGGCGGTGAATTGATGGCCGCGCTTGATGACATCCAGCAGGCATTGCGAGAGCAGCCCCAAAAGCCGCCGATCGAGCGCTGGCATCCGCCGCTATCTGGCGATATCGATATTCGTATCGATCGCCGCGGAGACTGGTATCACGAGGGCGTTCGCATCGCACGCAAGCCGTTGGTAAAACTGTTTGCATCGATTTTGCGGCGGGAGCAGGACGGCGAATATTATTTGATAACGCCCGTCGAAAAATGGCGCATCCACGTCGATGAAACGCCATTAGTCGCAGTCGATATGGATGTGATTTCCGAGCCTGAGCAAAAAATAATTTTCAGATTAAATACGGATGACCTGATTACCCTTGATAGCCCACATCCGCTTGTTATCAATGGCAATAAGGAAAATCCGTTACCGGTATTGATGCTCGACCGCGGCCTGTCGGCGAAATTAACCACGTCGGTTTATTACCGACTGGTGGAGCTGATCGAGGTTCGAGGTGGGGAATCGGGTATACATAGTTGCGGCGAGTGGTTCGTTTGCGGTTAATTCTCGGGCAATCCGTTGCCCAAATCCATTTACACTTCGATCGAATCGTAAACGACGACACGAGTCCACAGGTGTGAATAATTCTCGACAAATTGTTTATGGATTGGATGCGTCTGATAAGCATCCTGACTTTCAACGCTTTCAAAAAACATCAGCTCGGATACCTGATAACTATTATCGACGACATCGCGTTTCACTGTGCGTGCAGGCACACCGATGTGGAGGCGCTTAATCAGATCAATGCCTCGCAGTGTCTCTAGTCCCGCAATCAGCTTTTGTACATCCTCTTTCGAGTCTGGATTTTTAAGCCAAAAAAATACCTGATGCATAACGGGTTTTTTGCCGTTTGACGTCGATGCATTCAGCGATGAAGTTGCAGCGACAGCAGCCCCGGCGGCAACGGTAGTTGCGATAAATTTTCTACGCGATTGCTTGGTCATGTTTTCCTCCATTAAAAGTCAGCGCACATGAAAAGGTAGTCCAACAAATCAATTCTGTTTTTAATACGGTTGGGGCTGCATTCTTAATAAAAAAGGCAGCTTTCGCTGCCTTTTTTATTTTGGGTTACATATTCGGATAGTTCGGACCGCATGCACCCTCCGGTACGACCCATACGATATTTTGCGCGGGGTCTTTGATATCGCAGGTTTTGCAATGCACGCAGTTTTGCGCGTTGATCTGGAAGCGTTTACCGTTCTCGTCGCTCACCACTTCATATACGCCCGCAGGACAATAGCGTTGTGCCGGCTCGTCGTAAAGCGGCAGATTGCTATTAATCGGAATGCTTGGATCTTTCAGGCGCAAATGACAAGGCTGATCTTCTTCGTGATTGGTATTCGAGAGGAATACCGATGTCAGGCGATCGAAGCTGATGGTGTTATCCGGCTTTGGATAATTGATACGACCGGATTCGGCAGCGCTTTTTAGTTGCGCGTAATCGGGTTTGGTATCCCGCAATGTCCACGGCATTTTGCCGTTGAATAAATTGATATCGATAAACGCGTACGCAGCGCCAACCAGATTGCCCCACTTGTGCATTGCCGGGCCGAAGTTGCGTTGCGCGAGCAATTCTTGATACGCCCAGCTCGCCTGAAAGCGGTCGGTGTAATTCGCAAGTTCTTCGCCGGTTTTTTGTTGCGTCGTAAGCGCTTCGTGCAGCACTTCGGCAGCGACCATGCCCGACTTCATTGCCGTATGGCTGCCTTTGATTTTTGCAAAGTTCAGCGTGCCGGCGTCGCAGCCAACAATCAGGCCGCCCGGAAATGTCATTTTCGGCAGCGACTGCGGGCCGCCCTTGGTAATCGCACGCGCGCCGTAAACGAGACGCTTGCCACCTTCGAGATATTGCTTAACGGAGGGGTGATGTTTGAAGCGTTGGAATTCTTCGAACGGGCTCACGTGCGGATTTGAATAGCTCAGATCGACAATAAGCCCGACGTAGACCTGGTTGTTGTCCGCGTGATAAAGAAAACCGCCGCCAGCAGTACCGGATTCGGTCAGCGGCCAGCCGGTGCTGTGAAATACGAGTCCGGGTTTATGTTTGGACGGATCGATTTCCCAGATTTCCTTAATGCCGATGCCGTAGTGTTGCGGATCGCGGCCGGCGTCGAGTTTGAAATGCTGAATCAATTGTTTGCCGAGATGACCACGGCAGCCTTCGGCGAAGATCGTGTACTTCGCATGTAGCTCCATGCCGGGCTGATAGCTGTCTTTGTGGCCGCCATCGTGTGCGACGCCCATATCGCCAGTCGCGATGCCTTTTACGCGCCCGTCATCGTGATACAGAATTTCCGCCGCGGCGAAGCCGGGATAGATTTCGGCGCCCAGCTCCATGGCCTGGTCCGCGAGCCAGCGGCACAGGTTGCCAAGGCTGACAATGTAGTTGCCGTGGTTGTGCATGGTCTTCGGCGCGAAGATTTCGGGAACGCGAATACCGCTTTGTTCGCCGAGCATGTAGCAGATATGGTCTTCGCTCACAGGCGTGTTCAGCGGTGCGCCTTTTTCTTTCCAGTCGGGAAACAATTCGTTGAGCGCGGTGGGTTCGAACACGGCGCCGGAGAGAATATGCGCGCCGACTTCCGATCCTTTCTCGACCACGCAGACGCTGACGTCGTTACCGGTTTCGATGCTCAATTGCCGCAATTTGCAGGCGGTAGCCAGACCTGACGGTCCCGCGCCGACGATTACGACATCAAACTCCATCGCTTCGCGTTCCACTCAGACTCTCCTCTAATTGATCTTTGTAACGTAGCGGCGAATGCGCATTCTGCGGCGCAAAAAGGTCGCCAAGTATAAAAGCTGGGGGGGTAAAAGGCCACGTTTTGCACGGTTAATCGAGCCGTTTAGTTATTGACCTGCCTAGTAATCCACGTCACCATACGCACCGCTTTTTTACGGGTGCGACCACTTTTTCCGCCCGCTCTATTCCTCGCTGCAAGCAGCGAACGCATTCAGTCCAATCCACTACCTATATGGGGAATCCATGAAGATTCTGGTTGCTGTCAAACGTGTCGTTGATTACAACGTCAAAGTGCGCCCCAAATCCGATGGCTCAGGCGTTGATTTGAACAACGTCAAAATGGCCATTAACCCGTTCTGCGAAATCGCGGTTGAAGAGGCTGTACGTCTTAAAGAGAAAGGCGTCGCGAGCGAAATCGTCGTGGTTTCGATCGGCGATAAAAGTAGCCAGGAACAAATTCGCACGGCGCTGGCGCTCGGCGGCGATCGTGGCATTCTCGTGGAAACAACCGAAGAGCTGCAGCCGTTGGCCATCGCCAAGTTGCTGAAAGCGATCGTCGATAAAGAACAGCCGCAGCTGGTTATTCTCGGCAAACAGTCGATCGATGGCGATAACAACCAAACCGGCCAAATGCTCGGCGCGTTGACCGGTTACGCGCAGGGCACATTCGCGTCCGCAGTTGTGATCGAAGGCGACAAGGCGAGCGTAACGCGCGAAATCGACGGCGGTTTGCAAACGCTGAGCCTGAAATTGCCTTTGATCGTTACCACCGATTTGCGCTTGAACGAGCCGCGCTATGCATCGCTGCCGAACATCATGAAGGCGAAGAAAAAGCAGCTCGATACGCTGACTCCGGCAGACCTCGGTG
>CBFHCK010000250.1:0-4292 GCA_965653955.1 uncultured Spongiibacteraceae bacterium | reverse complement strand
GGCGTATCGATATTCGGTTACACGATGCAAGTGTCGCGCGAAGATCAACGGCGCGTTTTCGAAACCAATTTCTGGGGCGTAGTGAATGGATCGACCATTGCGGCCGAGCATTTACGCAATCGCGGCGGCGCGATTATTAATTTGGGCAGCGAATTGTCCGATGCGTATGCACCGCTACAAGGTATTTACACCGCATCGAAACATGCAGTGAAGGCATTCACCGAATCTTTACGCGCAGAATTCGAATATCAGCAATTGCCAATTTCAGTGACGCTGATCAAGCCAGCGGCCATTGCCACTTTATTTGTCGAGCACGCGAAAAATTATATGGACGTGGAGCCGAAATTGCCCAAGCCGATTTACGCGCCCGAGTTAGTGGCCGATGCCATTCTTACGGCGGCCGAAAAACCTCATCGCGAAATTTTCGTTGGCGGTGCGGCGAAGATGATGTCGATGACAGCGAAGTTTGCGCCGAACTGGTTAAATCGACGAATCGAACAATCGATGTTTGCGCAGCAGCGCTCGGATAAACCAGAAGAACACCCCGAGCAAAACAGCCTGCATCAACCCGGCAACGATATGCGGGTACGTGGCGAGCATGCGGAACCGGTGCAAGAGCATTGCCCTTATACGCAAGCAGCGCTGCATCCGCTTAAAACATATACCGCCGTCGGCGGCGCGGCATTATTGGGAGTTGCATTGCTTGCGGCGAAATCGCGCAAAGGATTTTTTCGTTCGCTGCACTGAGCGAAATGTTATGCGGCAACACAGGATTTTAATGTCGGCCCCGAGCAATTTCATACGTACAGATCGTTACCGCCGCAGCGACATTCAGTGAATCGATCGCCGCATTACCCGGAATCGTAAATTGCTGTGCACCGAGTTGAGCAATCGATTCGCTGGATAACCCTCTCGCTTCATTCCCGAATAAATAACAATCGCATGTATGGAAATCTGCTTTTTGTATCGTCGCACCTTGCATATCGAGCATCGCTAAACGCGAAAACCGTAGCGGCAACGAATTCAATTCAACATCGAATTCAATCGGTACATGAAAAATTGCGCCCATACTCGCGCGCACCACTTTCGAATTGTATGGATCGACACTACCGGGACTAAGCAAACAACGAAAATTTCCGAACCAACCAAGCGTGCGCAAAATTGTGCCGAGGTTACCGGGGTCTTGAATTTCATGCAGATAAATGGCGCGCTCACCCGCTAAAGGTTGGGATGCAAAGGTCATCGCCGAAGCCGGTACTAACGCGATAATGCCTTGAGGCGTTTTCGTATCGGCGATTTGCGCCATCTGACGATCACTGATCACGTGGGTTTTGAACGGACTTTGCCATTGCTCATACGCATGCGTTACATACAGCTCGCTCGAACGGAGCGCGGGGTTGGTGATCAACGCCTTTTGCAGTTCGAGCACCAAATGCTCGCCTTCGGCTAAAAAAAATCCGAACTGTTCGCGATATTTCTTTTGTTGTAGTTTCTTTACGTCGTCGAAATTCATTATTTTTCTACTCCGACCGAATCGTCTTTCATTATCGATTTCGCGACTGCCTCAGCGATTTTAATGCCGTCGACACCCGCCGATAAAATGCCGCCCGCGTAACCTGCACCCTCGCCCGCCGGAAATAATCCGCGCACATTCATACTCTGTAACGTTTCCGCATCGCGCGTAATTCGTATCGGCGACGACGTGCGTGTTTCGATGCCGGTTAAGATCGCGTCGTCGCGATCGAAACCGCGAATCTGTCTGCCAAACGCCGGCAACGCTTCGCGAATCGCTTCGATCGCATAATTCGGCAACGATGGTGCCAAATCGCCAAGCCGAACGCCGGGCTTATACGATGGCACCACCTCGCCAAATTCACGCGATGGCACGGCGCGAATAAAATCACCGACCAATTGCCCCGGCGCACAATAATCGCCGCCGCCGAGTTCGAACGCGCGTGACTCCAATTGCTCCTGCAATTCGACACCGGCAAGCGGACCGCCGGGAAAATCCGTTGCCGGATCGATGCCGACCACGATGCCGGCGTTCGCATTGCGCTCGTTGCGCGAATACTGGCTCATGCCATTGGTGACCACACGATTCGGTTCCGAGGTCGCAGCGACCACTGTGCCACCGGGGCACATGCAGAAACTGTAAACGGCGCGGCCCTTCCCGGAACCAAGAGTTGCGTGATGCACAAGTTTGTAATCCGCAGCTCCGAGCTGGGGATGACCGGCGTATTTGCCGAGCCGCGCAACATCGATCAGCGACTGCGGATGTTCGATGCGAAAGCCAATCGCGAATGGCTTGGGTTCGATGAATACACCGCGGCGATGCAGCGCGCGAAACGTGTCGCGCGAACTGTGGCCTAACGCCAGCACTATGTGGCGGCTGCGCAGCTGCTCACCGCTCGCGAGTTCGACACCTTCGATTTGAGAATCGGTAATTAAAAAATCGGTGACCTTGCTTTCGAAACGGACCTCGCCGCCGAGCGCAATGATTTGTTCCCGCATCGCCGCGACGACACCGGTCAATCGAAACGTACCGATATGCGGCTTGCTGACATACAGAATTTCCTCCGGCGCGCCGGCACGCACGAATTCATGCATGACCTTACGTCCGTAGAATTTCGGATCCTTGATTTGGCTGTACAGCTTGCCGTCTGAAAATAGCCCGGCACCGCCCTCGCCGAATTGCACATTCGATTCGGCTGTCAGAATTTTTTTGCGCCACAGCGCCCATGTATCTTTGGTGCGTTGGCGAACCTCTCTGCCGCGTTCGAGCACGATCGGCTTGAAGCCCATCTGCGCCAGCAACAACGCAGCGAATAAACCGCACGGCCCGAAACCGATAACGATCGGTCGCTCGCGAAGAGTGGCTGGCGCCTGTGCAACGGGATAGTAATGGGTGTCGGGCGTCGGCCGAATGTGTTGGTCGCCGGCAAAACGCTGCAACACATTCGGTTCATCGCGCACATCGGCATCGATGATGTAGACGAATTGTATGACGCTGTTTTTCTTGCGCGCGTCGTAACTGCGTTTGAATACGGTGAAATCGAACAGATCGCGATCATCGATCCGCAAGCGGTTGACGACAGCGACGCGCAGCGCGTCGGCGGGATGATCGAGCGGCAGCGCAAGCTCGTTGATGCGAATCATGAAGGCTCCTGGCCGGTGACTCCGGCAAAGGACTGGCTGGGTTACAATGGGCGCGAATTATACGCACACAGTCTAGATCCCCCTAACCCCCTGGTTTTCTCATGGCACGATCCAAAAGCAGCCGACGCTGGCTCGAAGAGCACGTCAACGACCCCTACGTCAAACAGGCACAGAAGGATGGCTATCGTTCGCGCGCGGCATACAAGCTGCTCGAATTGAACGAGAAGGACAAACTGATTCGACCGGGCATGCTGCTCATGGATCTGGGCTCAGCGCCGGGTGGTTGGTCTCAAATAGCAGGCCGATTGGTAGGTGATCATGGCCGCGTGATCGCGACCGACATTCTGAAAATGGATTCGCTGGAAAACGTCGATTTCGTTCAGGGCGATTTCACCGAAGAAGCGGTGTTCCAGAAAATTCTCGATGTGTTGAATGGACGCAAACCCGATCTGATTCTGTCCGATATAGCGCCGAATATCACCGGCATCAATTCCGCCGATCAAGCCTCGTCAATTTATCTGGTGGAGCTCGCACTTGATATGGTGAAGCAGGTGTTGAAACCGGGCGGCAATTTCGTCGCAAAATTATTTCAGGGCGAAGGTTCGGACGATTATTTGAAACAGGTACGCGCTTGCTTTGAAAAAGTGGTGATTCGCAAACCCGATGCGTCGCGTTCGCGCTCGCGCGAAGTGTATTTCGTCGCGAAGAATTTCAAAGGTCCGGTTTAATTAGCCGCTCTGTGGCCAACGTATTTACGACAGCTGATTATTGAAACGGAGCAGGTTGTTGAACGAATTTAAAATCGCACATACCGATCTTTCTCTTTCAAGGATTGGCTATGGCTGCATGCAACTCGGCGGACGTTGGGATCGCTCGCCAATCAGCGACGACGAACGCCAGGCGGCGTTTCGCATTATCGAAACCGCCATCGATCAAGGTATTACGCTATTCGATCACGCCGATATTTACACCCTCGGGAAATTCGAACAGGTATTCGGCGAATTTTTACAAAAAGCGCCGAGCCTGCGCGATCGCATCGTGCTGCAAAGTAAATGTGGAATTCGTTTCGACGACGATCCGGTAGCGGGTGCGCCGAAGCGTTACGATTTCAGCGAGCGCTACATTCTCGAATCGGT
>CBFHCK010000249.1:0-4304 GCA_965653955.1 uncultured Spongiibacteraceae bacterium | reverse complement strand
ATTAAATAAATATTTTTAGATGTTTATTATTTTTTCGGCATGTCCGCGTCGGTTTGTATCCAATCGCGCAACACCGCAAAGTCGACCGCGAGCAGCGTGGGACCAATAAACACACCGAGCAGACCAAAATTGATTGCGCCACCCAATACGCCGATCATGATTAACAGCAGCGGCAGATCGGTTCCTTTGCCAATCAATAAAGGTTTGACGATGTTGTCGGCAGTGCCAACGATCAGCGCGCCCCATAGCACGATGAAAATTGCCCAGCCGGTGCTGCCCTGGTGGTAAAGCCAGATTGCTGCGGGAATCCAGAATAGAGCTGGACCTGCGGGAATCAGCGACAGAATTGCAGTGCCGAGTCCAAGCATCACCACCATCGGCACGCCAGCGATAGCGAATCCGATAGCAGCCAATAAACCTTGAATCGCTGCCGTGCCGAGAATGCCGAACACCACGCTTTTAACGGTGCTCGCTGCTACGCTCAATAATTTGACCGCACGCGTACCGCCGAGACGGAACAGCGTGCGTTCCAGCCAAAAGCGCCCGCGCGCACCGCCGATATAAAAAAATATAACCAGAATGCAACTTAGAAACAGGACGCCGAGACCCTGCCCGGCAATTTTTCCGATGTGCAGCAAAACTCCGCTGGCACGCAATAATAATTCGCGAACGCGCTCTCTGATTTCCGGATCGCCGGCAGCAAATGCATTCCACGAGGTTTCCAGGCGATGCCCTATCAATGGGAGACGTGTAATCCATTCGGGTAAGTCGGGAATACCGTTTTGCATTAACGCAGTGACATGCAGATAAAACGTATTGAGTTGTGCGGCAAATGTGAGCAGCGCATAAATGAGGGGTAGCACGATCACGACCAGCATCAAGCCGACCAGCAACAGCGCGGCAATAACATGGTGGTCGCCCAAACGTTTACTGAGCTTTACGAATACGCCCCACGTCGTAAACGACATGATCGCTGCCCACAACAACGCTGTCGCAAATGGCGCAATGATCAGTATGCAGCCGAAAAGCAAAGCGCCTATCGCAATAAGTACCGCGGCTTTTTCCCACAGTTGATTTTTCGTCATTTGTCATTGCTCGTGCAGGCGAACGCAGATCATGCGTACCCGCAGCTGGTGCTGCCATAGGCCCAAGGTCCAATAGCTGCTCGCGGTGGCGATTACTAGTATCAATTTCATCGGCTTTTTTGGTAACGATCACGAGCAGCCGTATTTTTTCAAAAAGAGAAATCGACGAGGAGAACACTATGGCCAAGAAAGCTGCGTTATGTGCTGCGGTAACGTTAGGGCTGATGGGGATGGCCCATGCATCTGAACAGGAGGGGTGGCAGTTTGAGCTAACACCTTATATATGGGGCGCGAATGTCGATGGCGACTTGACTGTCGGTCAGCAGAAAGCCGATATCGACAACGATCTCTGGGAAAATCTCGATAACGGATTTATGGGCATGGCTGTGATCAGCTACAACCGGCTGGTGCTCTATATGGATCTGGATTATCTCGAGCTGAGCGACGATGCCGAAACAAAGAACGGTGTCCTCGTGCCTTCAGGCACAAAGATTAAAAGCAACACCGATGTGACCATCGCTACGGCGGGTCTCGGATGGCGCTTCGATACCTGGGGCGAGGATGGCACCCTCGATGTACTGCTCGGTGTACGCAACACCAATCTCGATCTGGAACTGGAAGGCGGCGGCGAAAAATTGAGTCGCGATACCGATGTCACCGATCCTTTACTGATGTTGCGACCGTCGTGGCAGATTTCGGAACGGTGGCGTTTCAATCCGACACTATCTGTCGGGCTCGGTGGCGATTCGGATATGACTTACGAGTTGATGCCGCAATTCCAATTTAAAGCGACAGATTATTTTGCATTGCGCTTCGGTTACAAACGGCTCTACTACGATGTCAACTCCGGCCATAAATACAATACGGATTACCGTTCGTTCGAAGGCAGCTTCAGCGGGCCGTTCATCGGTTTCGGCTGGACTTTTCCGGTACGCGAAAAGCCCGCGCCTGTGGTCGCGCAAAAAGAACCGCTGCCGATGCCCGCAGCCAAATGTTCCGATACGGATAACGACGGGGTTTGCGATAACACCGACCAATGCCCGAGCACGCCGCCCGGCAAACGAGTGGGACCGGCAGGCTGCGATTGCGATTACACGCTGACGACGAATTTTGCATTCGATTCCGCGGAACTGACCGACGCAGACAAGGATGAGCTCGACAAGCTGGCGAAGGTGCTGGTGAATCCGAAATTGAATTTTGTCACCGGACACGTCGATGGCTACACGGATACCACTGGCAAACCCGAGTACAACCAGAAATTGTCCGAGCGTCGTGCTCAGGCCGTCGCAGATTATCTGCAAAGTAAGGGTGTCGCAGTCGGTTCGCGTATGGGTGTGCAGGGTCATGGCGAAGCCGATCCGATCGCGGATAACAACACTGAGGAGGGTAGAGGGCTCAATCGACGCGTAGTGATTCGCCGTACCGATTGCAGTGCCCGGTAGAGTGATGAATTGCTGCGTTAGCCGTAACGGCAGCCGGATCGCTTTCGCGATTTGGCTGCTGCCTCTATCGCCGCTCGCTTCGGCGGATGCATTGCGCGATTGCCTGCTTGAGCAAATGGAAAAAGCAGCCGGCAGCGTAACTGCCGATCAGATGCGGGCACATTGCAACGCGCGAAGCGATTCGTCGCCGGCGACAAATGACGGAACAATAACTTCTTCTGAACCCGCTAAATCGGTGCCTCTATCTGCCGCACGTCAACGTTTGATAGAGGAACGCAGTACGCAGTGGTCACCGCATGTACTGACTGCATACAAGCAGAACTATATTCTTCCTTATACCTATGTCGACGAGCAGAACTCGATTTATAACGTCACCGGTGACGAGGAGCTGGCAGATAATCAAGAAGCAAAATTTCAAATCAGCTTCAAGTTTCCGCTGAATCAAAAATCACTGCTCATTGATGGCGATGCGCTACATTTTGGTTTCACGTTGAAATCGTTCTGGCAGGTTTATAACGACGAGCTGTCGGCGCCTTTCCGCGAAACTAATTACAACCCAGACGTTTTTTATACGATGCCGCTGCTATTTAACCAGCAGTCCTCGGCGACGAGTCCGAACGAATCGGACATGGCGTTGCGGTTTGGCGTCGAGCATGAATCTAACGGTCGTACTCAGCTGCTCAGTCGCAGTTGGAATCGAGCCTACATGAAGTTCTTTTACGCCAAGGATAATTATCTAGTGACGTTAAAGCCGTGGTACCGCATCCCGGAGGACGAAAAAGATTCGCCTACTGATGCAGACGGTGACGACAATCCGGATATCGAACGCTATCTAGGCTATTTCGAGTTGACCGGCGCGGTTAAATACCGGCAGTTCGAGTTCAGCACGCTGCTGCGCAATAACCTGCGCAGCGATAATTTCGGGGCCATAGAACTGGGCGTGAGTTTTCCTCTATGGGGACGATTGCGAGGTTATGCACAATATTTCAACGGTTACGGCGAAAGCCTGATTGATTACAACCATCGCATAGAGCGTATCGGTGTCGGGTTTCTGCTAACGGATTTGATGTAGGGAAATCTTACCGTCTAAGGCTTTGGTCTCATGGAAAGTCATTTCAAAAGTCGTCAATCTGGCATTGCGTTGATAGCTACCGATGTAGTCGAGGTTCAGCTCCTGTGCCATAGCCGCGTTTGGGCGACAGCGGTTATTGGCCTACTTGCCGGGTTTATCCCGGCTTTTTTTTGAGCTCCAAAGACAATTTTCAATATCGATGATCGTACTTAAACACTTATCGAAAGGTGTTTCGTACATTAGCGAAAGATGTTCGTAAATTAGAAATTTTATTGGATCGCCGCTAAGCGCTTTCAACTCTTTAAATAGGGAGCATTTAAGAATGAATCAGCCGACTCCGTTTAATCATCAAAAAATATAGCGATAGATATAAAAAGGTCTATTATGTATTTTTAAATAATTCTAAATATTCTGAAATTCCGAGACAGCTTAATGGAATCTAGGGTGCAGGCATCACCGACTATTAAGCGATGGCACATAGTTGACCATGTGCGAAGAAAATTATTATTTTCATATTCTAAAAATCATTTATTTCTTTGTATTGTTATTGTCGCTGCGTACTGTGCAGGGACCAAAATCGGTTTCCTATTCACTGTTGGCGCCGAACCTATTTCGACATTATGGCCTCCTAATGCAATTTTGATGGCGTCGCTCTTATTGATGCCCACTGCGCTGTGGCCATTTATTTTATTGCTGATTTTTCCA
>CBFHCK010000248.1:0-4305 GCA_965653955.1 uncultured Spongiibacteraceae bacterium | reverse complement strand
GCGTGAAGGTGCGGCAGCGGCAGGGCGCTCCTGTTGTGGACGGCGTTCGCCGCGCTCGCGATTGTCGGAGCGTTGCTCATCGCTGCGTTCCGGACGCTCATTGCGATTCCGATCATTCCGGCCGCGACCGCGACCGCCGCGGCTGCGTTGACCGCGACGTTGATCGGGAGAGCGGGTGCCGGTGCTCGATTTCGGTGTCGCTTCGGTAGCTGCTGGCTGCGCTTCGGGCTCGCCGAAGAACATGCCGATAATCTTGCTAAACAGGCCTGCCGGTTTTTTCGTCTCTTCCTGCGCCGGCTGCATTGGTGTCGGTGCGGGGGCGCTCGGCGCGATGAACTGAACCGCGGCTTTTTGCTGCACGGGCGCAGGCGCTTCAACTTCGTGTGCTTCTATTTCACCGTGCGCTTCCGGCTGAATTTCAAAGCTCAGCGCGGTGGCTTCTTCGATCTCGTCGTCGCGCAGCCGCTTCAATTCGAAGTGTGGAGTTTCCAGGTGAGTCGACGGCACGATCAGAATGCGGACGCTGGTGCGTTGCTCGGCCGCACTGATCGCAGCGCGTTTTTCGTTAAGCAGATAGCTGGCAACGTCGACCGGTACGATCGCGCGAATTTCGGCGCTACGATCTTTGTTCGCCGCTTCTTCAACCAGGCGCAAAATCGATAGCGACAGTGATTTGGTATCGCGGATTGTGCCTTGGCCGCTGCAACGCGGGCATACGCTGGCGTTGGTTTCCTCCAGCGATGGACGCAGGCGCTGACGCGACATTTCGAGCAGGCCGAAGCGCGAAATGCGGCCGACTTGGACGCGCGCACGATCGGGTTGCAACGCATCGCGTACGCGATTTTCGACATCGCGCTGTGCTTTGGTGGATGTCATGTCGATGAAGTCGATCACGATCAAGCCGCCGATGTCGCGCAGGCGCAATTGCCGCGCAATTTCGTCGGCGGCTTCCAGGTTGGTTTGCAGTGCTGTTTCTTCGATATCGCCGCCTTTGGTGGCGCGAGCGGAGTTGATATCAATCGACACGAGCGCTTCGGTCGGGTCGATGACGATCGAGCCACCGGATGGCAGCTGCACAATGCGTTCGTACGCGGTTTCGATCTGGGCTTCGATTTGGTAGCGATTGAATAACGGCACCGGATCCTGATACAGCCGAATCTTGCTTTGGTAGTGCGGCATGATCTGTTTAACGAAGCTCAGCGCATGGTCGTAAGCTTCGGGCGTATCGATCAGCACTTGATCGATGTCGGCGCGCAGGTAGTCGCGAATCGCACGGATGATGACGTTGCTTTCTTGAAGGATCAGGAAGGGCGCGGTTTTTTCTTGCGCGGCGGCTGCAATCGCTTCCCATAGCTGCAGCAGATAGGTGAGATCCCATTGCAATTCTTCGGGGCTGCGACCGACGCCAGCGGTGCGGACGATCACGCCCATACCTTCGGGAACGTCGATCGACGACAGGGCTTCGCGCAGCTCGTTACGTTCGTCGCCTTCGATGCGGCGCGAAATACCGCCAGCGCGCGGATTGTTCGGCATCAATACCAAATAGCGACCAGCGAGGCTAATGAACGTGGTCAGTGCTGCGCCTTTGTTGCCGCGCTCTTCCTTGTCGACCTGCACGATGACTTCCGTGCCTTCTTTCACCACATCTTTGATTTTGACGCGGCCGCCGATGTCACCCGGCTGGCGATAAAAGTATTCGCGAGAAATCTCTTTCAGAGGAAGGAAGCCATGACGCTCGGCGCCGAAATCGACGAAGGCTGCTTCAAGACTGGGTTCGACGCGGGTGATTACACCCTTATAAATGTTGGATTTCTTTTGTTGGCGGTTGGTGTTTTCGATATCGAAGTCATAGAGGCGCTGGCCTTCGACCAGCGCAACCCGCAACTCTTCGGTTTGAGTTGCATTGATAAGCATTCTTTTCATGTTGACGATAATCCACGGGGGAGCGGATTTATCGTTACACCATCGATGCGCAATGATGTTCAAAACGGTGTGCGATCAGCGCTAAGGAGAGTGGTGGGAATTCGCGCGGGCGCCAATGGAGGCAATCGCAACGTAGCGAATTCTAATACCGATGCATCCAGCTAATGGGGATGCGAATCTCGACCTTTAGAATCAAGGTCAACCGTTACAGGTTCAGCTTACTGATTATCAGCACGGGCGAAGTCGACTCAGGGGCGGCTTCCAGCAAGCGAGTGTTCTGGCCATGTTGAAGGCACCAGTCGCTTTGTAAAACGCCTGCCCAAAATTGCTTCGCGGGTGTTTCGAACATAACTTGCAAAAACGGTGCAACGATTATCCGCTGCACTGTTAATGATGGCGCTCACTTCGCTGCATTTAGCTGATACAGTAAGCGCCCGTTAAATTTGCAGATAGCAATACAATCGCTTCGCTATCCATCGGCACCGATCACTTGCTCGCGCTCTGACGATTCGTCGGGCGGCACTCATGCTCACGGCGCTTCGGCAATATATCAGCGATTATTAAACCTTTCAAATAGTTACATTCACCTATGACAGAAAAGAATCAGGCCGCTGCTGTTCGTATCGTGGCCGTCGATGCCAATAGCGATGGCCAGCGGATCGATAATTTCCTGGTGCGAGAGCTGAAAGGTGTGCCGAAGTCGCGTATCTACAATCTGCTTCGGCGCGGCGAGGTGCGTGTAAATAAAGGAAGGGTGAAAGCCGAATACCGATTGCAGAGCGGCGATCAGGTGCGGATACCGCCGATCCGTATGGCCGAATCCGATGACTCACCTGTTTCGGTATCGACTGGTTTGGCGGATCGACTGGCCGAGGCCGTTCTGTTCGAAGACGATGCGTTGATTGTCATCGATAAGCCGTCGGGTCTGGCGGTGCACGGTGGCAGCGGAGTAAGCCTGGGGCTCATTGAAGCGCTGCGAACCATGCGTCCGCAGGCGAAGTTTCTTGAGTTGGTGCATCGACTCGATCGCGATACTTCGGGTTGCATCATGGTGGCGAAGAAGCGCAGCGCGCTGTTGAAGTTACATGCCGCTTTGCGGGGCGATGGTATCGATAAACGCTATCTCGCGTTGGCAGTCGGGCAATGGCCGCGAGGACGGACTCATGTCGATGCGCCGCTGCAAAAGAACACGCTCAAATCGGGCGAGCGAGTGGTGCGCGTAAGTGCTGACGGCAAACCCGCGCTGACACGCTTTTCGATCGTCGAGGCGTTCGAGGACGCCACATTAATAGAAGCAATACCGGTGACCGGGCGTACCCACCAAATCCGCGTGCATGCGCAATACGCTGGCCATCCGTTGGCTGGCGATGAAAAATACAGCAGTCGTGAAGATGGCCTCCGTTTCCGCGAACTAGGGCTACGCCGTCTTTTTTTGCACGCCCATTCGCTGTCGTTCGATTGGGAGGAGCAGCGGCTGTCACTTAAAGCAGAACTTCATCCTGAGCTGAAATCCTTTCTACAAATCCTTCGCAAGTAGCTGTATTCATGCTGTTTATTTTTGATTGGGATGGCACGTTAATCGATTCGGCACAACGCATTGTCGACGCGCTTCAGTCGGCCATCGCCGAATGCGGTCTCCCATCTCGAACTGAGGAGCAATCGCGCAATATCATCGGGCTCGGTCTGCCGGAAGCGATCACCGCGCTTTACCCAACGCTTTCCATTACCGGTCGTGAGGCGTTTCGGCAAAGCTATGTGAAACACTATTTGGCCGCCGATCACCACCCATGCGAATTATTTCCCGGCGTGCTCGCTACGCTGCACGCGTTGAAGGAAAAAAACTTTCATCTTGCGATCGCCACCGGGAAAAGTCGTCGCGGTTTGGATCGAGTACTCGATCAACTCGAGTTGCGCGACTTTTTCGACGCAACGCGCTGCGCCGATGAAACGCGTTCGAAGCCGCACCCGCAGATGCTGCACGAATTGCTTGGCGAGCTGAAACTGGTCACCGAGCGTGCCGTGATGGTCGGCGATACCGAATACGATCTCGCGATGGCGCGTTCAGCGGGAATGCAGTGCATCGCAGTCGACTATGGCGCGCACGCGGTCGATCGATTGCTGGCGTATGAACCGGAGCTGGTGCTGTCAGAGTTTTCGCAATTGCTTACGCATCGCTGGCTTAGATAACGGAAATTCCTGCTTGCTGTAACAACGTCACCAGTCGTATTAGCGGCAATCCGATTAATGCATTCGGGTCGTCGCCATGCATGCTCTCGAATAATGCGATCCCGAGTCCTTCCGCTTTGAAGCTGCCGGCGCAGTCGAATGGCTGTTCACGTTCCAGATAATGTTCGATCTGATGGTCGCTTAATCGCCGAAAGC
>CBFHCK010000247.1:0-4306 GCA_965653955.1 uncultured Spongiibacteraceae bacterium | reverse complement strand
CGTCGCGCCGTCGGCGATTCGCGCGAAAGGACAAATTTTTACCGAACAAGCTGGCACGCAGGATTTCGATATGCCGCGCGCGCTGCGTACCGATGAAATTGCGGGCGTGATTGATGAGTATCGGCAGGCGACGCGCAATGCACTTGAAGCGGGTTTTGATGGAGTGGAATTGCATTGCACCAGCGGTTATCTGCCGGCGCAATTTCTATCGACTGGCACCAATCAACGCACTGATCAATACGGCGGCTCCGCGCAGAATCGCATTCGTTTCGTGATTGAAGCGTTGCAGGCGATGGCTGCCGAAGCGGGTGCTGGTCGCGTCGGTTTTCGCATCTGTCCGGGCAATCCATTCAATGATTTGCACGACGATAATCCCGGCGAAACCTTCGCTGCATTATTGCAGGCTGCAACGCCATTGAATCTCGCGTATCTGCATTTGATTTACGTGCCGGCATTACCCGTCGATGGTTTGCAACTCGCGCAACAGAACTATCGCGGCGCAATGATTATCAACGAAAGTCTTACGCTCGAATCCGCGCAGCGTTATATCGAAAATGGAATTGCCGCCGCCGCATCGTTCGGGCGTTTTTATATCAGCAATCCTGATCTGGTCGAGCGCTTTCGGCGTGGCGCCGAACTTGCGCAACCCGATCGCAATACGATGTACACACCCGGACCGAAGGGTTATACCGATTATCCATTTTTGCCTTAAAGTCCGTTGTTTTTGTTCGATAACCGTAATGCAGGTCGTGCGAGGAAACCGTCATGGGACGTTTAGCCAACAAAATTGCAATCGTGACGGGCGCGGCTTCCGGTATTGGGCTGGCAACGGTCAAAATTCTTGCGCGCGAAGGTGCAGCCGTGGTCGTTGCCGATTTCAATGAAGCCGGCGCGCAAAGCGCCGCTGATGAAATCAATGCGGCCGGCGGTAGAGCAATAGCGACAATGCTCGATGCGACGAATGTGGATTCGGTGCGTGCGTTGATCGAATTAACGAAAACGAAATTCGGTGCGCTGCACATCCTTCACAACAACGTTGGTGCTACCGACGTGACCAAGGATCTCAATGTGGTCGATCTCGATCTCGACACCTGGGACCGCACGTTTGCGATCTGTTTGAAAAGCGTCGTGATGGGCTGCAAATTTGGTATTCCGTTAATGCTGGAGAGCGGCGGCGGTTCGATTATCAACACGGCCTCGCTGTCGGGGGTGGGCGGTGATATGACCAACACTGCCTATGGCGTTGCTAAAACGGGCGTGATGTCGCTGACGAAATATGTCGCGACGCAATTCGGCGACAAGAATATTCGTTGTAACGCCATTGCGCCCGGCGTGATCATGACGCCGGCAGTTGAGAAATTCATGCCGCAGCCGATGATCGATGCATTTCAAAAACACACGTTAACGCCGCGCCTAGGCAAGCCCGAAGATATCGGTGAAATGGTCGCGTTTCTCGCGTCGGATGCAGCGGGCTACATCACCGGACAAACGATTCAGATCGACGGTGGTTTAGTGACGCATCTACCGAACTCGGCAGAGCAGTAATTACCTTTATCTTTCTCGTGATGGCTTGGACTAGCTGCGCGTAAGAATCGCACTAAGCGCGCGACGCACAGTATCCAGATGCACCTGCAACGCTGTCTCGAACTCCGCTTCAGAAACATTTGCCGTGCGAAGCAAAAAAAACAGGCTGGGCCCGGCGGTTATGTTGCTGACCGCATCGCCGCTCGGTGGAATACCGTCTTCCAGCACAGCCTCGTCGAGTAATTTTGTCGATTTGCCCGACATATGCGTCCAGCTGATATCGCTCAGCGGATGCAAACGACCCTCCGCCATGTCGCGCAGAATGAAGCCGAGTAGTGCCGGACGAATCCTGGCAAAACGGATGAAATATTCGATCCGCATCATCACCTGATTCACGCCCCCCGATCCGACAGAAGGCGCATTTTTTTCGACGAAGCCGTCCCAATCGCTCGACAGCCGCCTGATCACCTCACCGTACAGCGACACCTTGTCTTTGAAGAAATGGGCGATAGCCGGCGCGGTTTTGCCGACATCCGCAGCAATATCCTGCAAGCGCGCCGTATCGAATCCCTCATCGGCAAAGCGCCGCTCAGCTGCATCGAGAATCGCCGCCCGAGTGGCAGCGCCCCGATCGCCTTCGCCGGTAGGCCTGCCGCGCCGCGTTTTTATTTCAGCGTTCATCGAGTTCTCTATTTTTACTGAATTGACGTTAAGTAAAACGCAATTATAATCGGCCCCATGCAGGAAGCCAGGCTCGTCTGTTCACCATTATATGTTTGGCGCGCTAGGCAACTGGTTTCGGTCTCAATAATTCTAATGAGGGGCAATACATGGCAGATGCTCGACCTTTCGGCGCCACTCGCGACGCGCACTACGGTTTCAGCAAGATTTTCGTCCACGATCTGGAGGCGATGGGCCGATTCTACGAAGAGGTCTTTGGCCTCGTACTGTTCAACCGCCACCAGGATGCAATGCTCGGACGGAAGATCGACGAAATCACGTATCAATCGACGTATCCCGGCGGCAGCTCGCTGACATTGATCAAATACCTCGACTCGACCGGCCCTATCGTCGACGAATCAATCCAAGGTTTCACCACAACGAATATCGAAGCATTGGTAGAGCGTGCGAAAGCGGCGGGCGGCAGCATCCCCGAGCCAATTCGCCGCATTGATGAGTTCAAGCTCCGTGTCGTTTTTGTGCGCGATCCCGAAGGCCATTTGAACGAAATCGTTCAGCTCGACGCGCAGTAATCAGCCGGCCGAAGAAATGTTCGCCCATTGGAGGCACTCATGAATTATTCCGATAACAAACAACCTTCCCTCGAACAAACCTCTCTCGAACAAGTAATAAGCGCATTGGAGCCGATGATCGCTCTGATGAGTCTGGTGCAGATCACCGGCGATCGTGGTCTGCTGCGCAAGTACGGTCCTAAGCTGGAAGGCACCCAGCATCAAATGCGCGAAGCTTTTGTCGCCGTGGATGGCGAAATCGATCATGACGAAGCCGATACGTCGATCGTTGCGGAAATCCGCGAACAATTGCTGCAGCGCGTGAAAAGCGGCCAGGCGCCGGTGATGCCGCATATCGATCTGGGTTTATTCCGCGATATGGCGCGTCTCACACTTGGCTTCGATATGCCCGAGCGCTCGCTCGAGCCTGCGTATCAACATGCGGGTTTCACCACTGACACGCGCATTCGTCAGCCGAAAATGGCCCCGCCCGAAGACATGAAGGTGCTCATTGTTGGCGCCGGCATGATGGGTATTAACGCCGGTATCAAGCTGCAACAAGCCGGTTTCGATTACACCATTGTCGAAGCGCAAAACGACGTTGGCGGTAACTGGTTGGTCAGCACGTACCCGGGCGCTGCGGTCGATACGCCGAGCATTCTGTATTCGTACTCGTTCGATCCAAATCCCTCGTGGACGCGTTTTTATCCGGTCGGCCCCGAGTTTCTGGCTTATCTGCAAAACGTCGCGAATCGCCACAACCTGTATCAGCGCATTCAATTCGGCACTTTTGTCCATGGCGCGAAGTGGGATGAAGCGCGTCAACTGTGGACAATCGAAGCGACACAAAACGGCGAAAAGCGCATGTATGAAGCGAACATTCTGTTGATCGCCGCCGGTCCGAACAATCGCCCGAAAATGCCGCCGGGGGTGAATGTGGATGTATTCGAAGGTGCGATCGCCCATACCGCCGAATGGGATAGTTCAATCGATCTGAA
Source organism: uncultured Spongiibacteraceae bacterium (assembly GCA_965653955.1). GTDB lineage: Bacteria > Pseudomonadota > Gammaproteobacteria > Pseudomonadales > CAMLJR01 > CAMLJR01. The sequence goes on along the minus strand of CBFHCK010000247.1, from coordinate 552 downwards.
AGGCAAAAAAGTCGTGCAGGTGGGCGTCGGTTGTTCCGGCGTGCAGCTCGCGACGGCGATCGCCGATGAGGTGAGCGAGCTCAACATCATCATGCGTCAACCCGAATACATCATTCCGAACGAGCAGGCACGCGCGAATGTCGATCCGCTCGATCGTGCCGCGCAGGAAACGATTCCGTTCGTCGCACAATGGCGTCGTCTGCAAGGCTTGGCCAGCGCGATGAACGATATGAAAGGCATGATGAGCATCGATCCGGAATGGCAGAAAAACGGCGGGCGCATTTCGCAATTCAACGATGCAATCACCGACATGAGCCTGAATTTTTTGAAGAGCAAATTCCCCAACGATCCGGAAATGGTGCAACGGTTAACCCCGGATTATCCGTTATTCGCTAAGCGACCGATTCTCGATTGCGGCTATTACGACGTGCTGCAAAAACCCAACGTCAAGCTGATTACGGGTGCGCTCGCGGCGTGCGAAAAAGATGCGGTCATTCTCGCCGATGGCACGCGCATCCCCTGCGATGTATTGCTGCTGGCCACGGGCTATCA
>CBFHCK010000246.1:0-4320 GCA_965653955.1 uncultured Spongiibacteraceae bacterium | reverse complement strand
CAGAGGACGTGTGCCCTGACCCCGGTCGTACGCGCGCGCGACGATTTCCTGCCCTGTGTAACAGCCCTTTTTGACAGTGACCGCACCATTAAGGTGATAGTTCAGCATCTGTGGGATGAACATTTCTGCGGTGCTGCCGCAGACCTCGGCTTCGCCAGCGCGAATACTCAACCAGCGCCAATAACGCGAGCCGGCTATGACGCAGCGGTCGCGATAGCGGTCCCAAAATGCCTGTGCTTGAGCAAGCGGTGCCCACAATTCAAATCGAGTCCCCTCACCATCGCGCTGAACGGCAATGCAATCGCCGTGGATAAGGGTGGCATGTTGCTGGTTGGGCGCACCGCCAAGAAATTCTCGCACCATAGCGGCGGTGTTAGGGCCGTGTAGACCGATGACGACGGTGTCGTCGAGTCGTTCGAGTTTGGCCTTTGAAAATACGATGTACTTTTGCAACGTGGCGCTCGCGACATCCAGCAGATCGCGGCGCATCCGCAACAGGACGCGCTCGGCGGCCGGGCGCGCCAACTGAAAGCTGCAAACCATCCGGCCCTTCGGTGTGCAGAAGGCGCCGGGGGTGCTCAATGCGGCATTGGTGGCGGCAACATCGCAGGTTAATTGGCCCTGCAGGAATTTCTCGGTATCCGGCCCGGCCACCGCAAGCACGCCATACAGGCTCAATGGCATCAGCACATCATTGCCGTCGAGTTGTGTCAGATCGGCTGGCTCAGCGGCGAACAGGCTGTCGCCGTCAATTTCACTGGCGCCGATAGTTTGCAGAAAGGTTTGCGCCGTACTCATGAGATGTCCATCAAGCTCGAATTGGGGAAAACGGCAGCGCTAGGCGTCGCCATTGCAGTCGCGTATTCTACGCGCCCGCTTTCGCTAAGTGACCAGTAACCGATGTTTTCCGACGAAGAATACAAGCGCATTTATTGGGCGAGCCGGCGCGGCATGCTCGAGCTCGATCTGGTGCTGATGCCCTTCGTCGAACGCCATCTGCGCTCATTGGATGAGCACGCGCAGCGTCAATACGTGCGCTTGCTCGAATGCGAGGACACGGAATTATTCGCATGGTTTTTAGGGCGTGAGCGCCCTGCGGATCAGGAGCTGGCAGGGATTGTCGAGCAAATTATCGCGTTCGCACGCACCGCTAAGAATTGAAATTCGGCCATCGAATTTCATATTGATCGCAAACACCGCGTTGGCGTTATCCGCGTTAACGGCTATTGCGCAAACCTCGTTGCCGTTCTCATTGCAATTAGTGCCGTGGGCCATCGCGCTCGTTTATGCGACGTGGCAACTGCGTCTCCAGACTCGGCAACGCGGTCTATTGTTGTGGCAGGAAGGCTGGCAGTGGGTCGAGCCTAAACGCGAACCGCGTCTGCTCGAATTGCGGCGCGCAGTGATATGGCCGGGATTGATCGTATTGCGCTTTGACGAAGCGGCGCTCAGTCGTCGCGCGGTGCCCTGGTATCGATATTTTGAAAATTCAAATCTAACGCTGACGCTATGCCGCGATAGTCTGAGCGCGGATGAAGCGCGGCGTTTGCGCGCTTATCTGCGTCACTGGCCGGTACTGGCCGAATAATTCGGTGGCACGAGGATCGTATCTTCGGCTTCGGGCAGCAGGTCGGGATAGTCGAGCGTGTAATGCAGGCCGCGGCTTTCCTTTCGCTCCAGCGCAGAGCGAATAATCAATTCCGCGACCGTCGCCAGATTGCGCAGCTCGAGCAAATCGTTGGTGACTTTATAGTTGCTGTAATACTCGGTGATTTCCTGTTGCAGTAATTCGGCGCGACGCAACGCGCGCTGTAGACGTTTGTTGGTGCGCACGATGCCGACGTAATCCCACATCGCGCGCCGCATTTCATCCCAGTTGTGCGAGATCACGACATCTTCATCCGAATCGGTGACCTGCGACGCATCCCACGGTTCTGCGGTGAAGGAATCGTTAGGGCGCGGCAGATTCTTCGCGATCGATGCCGCCGCCGCGCGGCCGTAGACAATGCATTCGAGTAAAGAATTCGACGCCATGCGATTCGCGCCGTGCAATCCGGTAAAAGAGGTTTCGCCGATGGCGTATAAACCGGGCACATCGGTTCGCCCTTCAAAATCGACTATTACGCCACCGCAGGTGTAGTGCGCGGCGGGAACGACCGGAATCGGGTCGCGTGTGATGTCGATGCCGAGCTCCAGGCAGCGCGCCTTGATGGTCGGAAAATGATGCAGGATGAATTCCGGCGATTTATGGCTGATATCGAGATATACGCAGTCGATACCAAGCCGCTTCATTTCATGGTCGATGGCGCGCGCGACGATATCGCGCGGTGCGGGTTCGGCGCGCGAGTCGAAACGCTGCATAAAACGCTCGCCGTTCGGCAATAACAATTTGCCGCCTTCGCCACGAATGGCCTCGGTAATCAGGAACGATTTTGCTTTCGGGTGATACAGGCAAGTAGGGTGGAATTGATTGAATTCCATATTGGCAACACGTGCGCCGGCGCGCCATGCCATTGCGATTCCATCGCCGGTCGCGCCATCGGGATTGGTCGTGTACAGATAAACCTTGCTGGCGCCGCCGCTCGCGAGAATCACGTGATCGGCCTGAAAGACTTCGACGTTGCCGCTATCGCGATTAAGAATGTATGCACCGCGACAACGGCCTTCATGCACGATCAGATCGACCGCAACACGGTTGGTGAAAATTTCGATGTTCCGGGTTTCGAGCGCGCGCTTCGTCAAAGTTTCTGAGACTTCGCGGCCGGTCGAATCCGCAGCGTGCATGATGCGTCGATGGCTATGGCCGCCCTCGCGTGCCAGATGAAAACCGGCCCCGATCAAGCGATCGAATTGCACGCCTTGTTCGAGCAGCCACTCGACGCTTTCCTTGCTATGTTCGACGGTGAAGCGGACCGCATCTGCATGGCATAGGCCTGCACCGGCGGTGAGTGTGTCGGCTATGTGCGCTTCAACGGTGTCGTTTTCATCGATGACGGCGGCGATTCCACCCTGCGCCCACCAGGTCGAACCCTGATTCAGATCGCCTTTGCAGACGACAGCAACGCGCGCGCTGGGTGCCAGTCGCAACGCGGCAGTAAGACCGGCAGCACCGGTGCCGATAATCAGAACATCGTGACGATTGGGCGCGCTCATGGACTGCGTATTGCTCCGCGTTATGGCCAACTATATTATCCAGCGCACTCCTTTGTGCCGGTTCCAAGCAGTTGAACTTTTTTTGGAGCCGGCAATCATACCCGCCTTCGCACAGGTTGGCTTGTTAAGCCACCAGTTAGCTTGCGCAGAGGCTCGAAACTTCCGGAATGGTGCATGGTCTATTTGGCAGCTAATACGAGGCACGCGCCACGGGGTCGGCAATGACCGGTCCTGAAATTACCGATCAACAACTGGTAACCCGCGTTCAGAAAGGCGACAAAAAGGCTTTCGATCTTTTGGTGCTGAAATATCAGCACAAAATTCTGAGCCTGATTTCGCGGTATATCCGCAATAGCGATGAAATACAGGATGTCGCGCAAGAGGCGTTTATCAAGGCGTTTCGCGCTTTACCGAATTTTCGCGGCGATAGTGCTTTTTATACGTGGATGTATCGCATCGCGATCAATACTGCGAAAAATCATTTGGTCGCGCGTCAACGGCGGCCGCCGGGAGTCGATATCGATATCGACGATGCCGAGCACTTTAGCGGCGATTTTCTGCTGAAAGAGATCGAGAACCCGGAAAATATTTTGTCGGGGCAAGAATTGAAACGCGTGTGCGATCACGCCATCAAATCCCTGCCAGAAGATTTGCGTACAGCGGTGACATTGCGCGAATTCGACGGTCTTAGCTACGAAGATATAGCGACAGCGATGGATTGCCCTGTCGGAACAGTGCGCAGCCGGATTTTCCGCGCACGCGAAGCCATCGATAGACATATCAAGGCATATCAGACCAACGGTGAGGTGTCGTATGAGTGACAGGTTGCGGGAGTCGGTTTCTGCCTTGGTTGATGGCGAAGCGGACGAATTGGAATTACGGCGCTTGCTGGCGAGTGACGATGAAGTCGTTAGAACGGCATGGCGCGATTTCCATGTCGTGCGTGACAGCATCAGCGGCGTCGATATGCGTTTTGCCCAATTCGATATTTCGCAGCGTGTGCAAGCGGCGCTGGCGGGCGAAATTATCTCTGCACCGTCGTTGACAGCCCGCTGGTGGCGTCCGGTTGCGAGCTTCGCGGTTGCCGCGTCGGTAGCGACGGTTGTTGCGGTGGGCGCGAGACATTTCAATTCAGATATCGGTGGCGAAGCAATTGCGCAAACGCCG
>CBFHCK010000245.1:0-4325 GCA_965653955.1 uncultured Spongiibacteraceae bacterium | reverse complement strand
CGGATGAATCAAATAACCTTGATTGAGCTGTGTCTTACCGTGTTCGCTCGCCAGCATCGCGCGAATTTCACCGGTGGTATCGTCGAACACGATTTCATTGTGGCGGCTGCCTTTGTGTTCGCGACTCTTGATACCGGACAACGTTTTGTTGGCGGGTAATGAGCCTGCGCCCTGAAACGTTGGCGGTGTTTGCTGGCCGTTATGAATCACATGCGTAATCACCGGCCGATCGATGTCGCCTTCGAGAAAATCCACCAGCACTTCCTGGCCAATGCGCGGAATGAACTGGTGGCCCCACTGTGCACCGGCGCTCGGCTTTTGCACGCGCACCCAGCACGAGCTGTGATCGTCATTCGCCGCGGCTGCGCCATGTTTAGTTAAATCGTGATCGTGTGTTCGCGCCCAGTGAAATTGAATTTTTACGCGGCCCAACTCATCGGTATAAATCTCCTCTCCGTCGGGTCCGACAACCGTAGCGCTCTGCACGCCGCGCGCCGTCGGTTTGGCGTGCTCGGTATGCGCATAGGCGGGTACGATCGGGATCGTTTTGCGCACGGCTTGGAAACTATTGTGATAACCGGCCTCGCTCTTCGCACTGTTCGCAAGGCCCAATGATTTAAAGTCGCCCGGCAAATTGTTGCGTGCGCTGAACCGTTGCGTGAGTACGACAAATTGGCGATCGGCGGCACCATCATCTTCATGCGCAGGATGATCGTCGAACGTGAACCATTGGCCAGCACCGAGGCCACGCACAACCCCGCTGCCGGAAAAGGTTTTGGCGCCCAGCTCATACGCTTGCTGGCGCAGCGTGGCATACCGCTTGAGATCGCTGTTGTCGCTGCCGTAATAAAGCGATTGTGGGTCGTAATCCTCAAGCGCTGCCGTTAAGCCGAAACCCGCTTCGCCCTGATCGATGCGGCTGTTGTCTCCACCCTGCTGCGCATACACGCGCTTGTAATCGAAGCTGGCTAGCTGCACGGCGCCCGGTTGTATCCGGCGCTGCGCGTGCCACTCGGTGATGGTGTCGTCCTGCTCGGTGGCATCGGCGCGGTGAAAGCGAATCGTGGTTTGTGGGGCCGCATTTAAGGCCGCATTGCTGTCGAATAACATCAGCGTATGCAGCCCAACCTCGTCGGGGCCGCGCTCGAAATCGAAATAATAAGAGATCCCTTCTTCGCGCAGCAGGCGTTCGATAAAAACCAAATCGGTTTCGCGGTATTGCTGGCAATAGCTGCGTGTGGGATAGGCGTGCGCTAATTGTTCCTTACGACGAAAACACTGCGCAAAGACGGGATTATTTTGAATGTGTTCGTCGAGAATCAAACCGACAATATCGACGACGCTCTTATCTTGAAATACGCGGCTATTACGACGCAGCTTTAATGCGGCGAGCGCCGGCTCTATCGTTAATCCATACCGCGCGAAGCCACCGTCGGAACCCAATTGTCGAGCAGCGGTGACGATGCCGGCAATCACGCGCTCCGAGCCATCATTCAAATGCACGACTACATCCATCGCCTGCGCGATTAATGATTTGAGTTCGAGCGAGGCATCGGAAGATAGGCAGGTGAGATCGAGCTTGTAGCAAGCGGAGATGTGTTCTTCACCGACCAGCGCATGCGGTAGTAAGTCGCTATTGAGCGAAGCGTCGGCAAAGTACAGCGAAAATAACCGGCTGTCTCCCTGCCACGCCGAAGCAAATGTGGCGAGCACGCGATTAAACTCAGCGTCCATGCAACAGCATCCTTGATTTCATTAAGCGATAGAAGGCGAATTCTCGGCGCTGCCGCGTGCGCCAGCAACGCAGTGAGAGGAGATTCGTGACTGGGCTCTCATTCCTGACAACGGGCGCAGCGCTTGACTATTTAATTTGACGAATGTCATACCGGTAACGACACCACTAACTTCCACTCACGTTGCGCTCCGATCCAAGAAACCTCGAGTTTGGCGGATCGTTATGATTTCTCATCACTGGCGGGAGGTTGTTGCTCCCCGACATAACGCTGTTCAAGCTCATCAATCAGCGGCTTATTAACCAACCGTTGTCGCTCCTTGAACGACGCGACCAATGCCGGATTTTCATCGAGATGACGCTGTTCTCGCAGTACGGTGAGTGCGCGTTGCATACCCGCTAGCGCGCTCTGTAAAGCAGCGTTCGCGTACAGGACGATGCCGTAACCGAACTGCGCAAGTTCGTCGGCACTCGCAATCGGTGTCTTACCGCCGATCACCATGTTCATCAGCAATGGTGTTTGCACAAAACGCGGTAACCGTCGCACTTCATCGGCATTTTCCAACGCTTCGACAAATAAAATATCCGCTCCCGCTTCCGCGTATTTCTGGGCGCGCTCTACCGCCGCGTCGAAACCATCGATCGCGCGCACATCGGTGCGCGCCATGATCAGCAAATCGTCCGAGCGCCGCGCATCTACCGCCGCTTTTATTTTTCCTAGCATTTCTTCAGTGCTGACCACGGCTTTGCCATTGAAATGGCCGCAGCGTTTTGGGCTGATTTGATCTTCCAGTTGCACGCAATCGGCACCGGCGCGCTCTAACACTCTTATCGCGTGGCGCACATTCAGCGCATTGCCGAAACCGGTGTCGGCATCGACCAGCAGCGGCAGCTCAACCGCATCGCGAATGCGCGCGGTTTGCTCGGCAATTTCAGCGAGGCCCATAAAACCCATGTCAGGCAGACCGAGATGCATATTGGTGACGCCAGCACCGCTGACATAAATCGTTTCGAAACCGAGATCGGCGATCACTCTGGCCGAAAGCGCGTTGAAGGCGCCCGGCACCAGCACACCGCGTTTTGCATTGACCAGTGCGCGCAAAATGTTTCCATTGGATAATTTTTTTGCGTTCTTCATATCAATTCACCGCATACAGATCGACGTATTCGTGCACCGGCATCGCTTCGAGAATTTTTTGATCGAGGCTTGCGGCAAGAATCGCTTCTTGTTGTTTTTTCGCGAAACGGCGCGCGAGATTGGTGCGGAATTTTTCTTCGAGCAATGGAATGCCATCGCTACGACGACGCTTGTGGCCGATCGGATATTCGACGATGAGTTCATCAAGCACACTGCCATCCTTGAATGTAATCGTCAGCGCGTTGGCGATGCTACGTTTTTCCGGATCGTGATAATCGCGAGTAAATTCGTGGTCTTCGACGCAGATAATTTTTTCGCGCAATGCATCAATGCGTGGATCTTCCGCAATCGCATCTTCGTAATCGGCGGCGGTCAAGCGGCCAAAAATCAGCGGTACTGCGACCATGTATTGAATGCAGTGATCGCGATCGGCCGGATTATTCAACGGACCTTTTTTGTCGATGATGCGAATGCACGCTTCGTGTGTGCGAATGGTGATGCATTCAATGTCGTCGGTATTCAGATGCGCGGCGCGCAATTTCGCGTGCAGTGTTATCGCTGCCTCGACTGCCGTCTGACTATGAAACTCGGCGGGGAAACTGATTTTAAACAGCACGTGCTCCATCACATACGAACCGTAGGTCCGCTGAAATTTAAACGGCTGTCCGTTAAAGGCAACATCGTAAAAACCCCAGGTTTTTGCGCTGAGCACGCCGGGATAACCCATCTCGCCGGTTTTTGCGATCAGCGCAAGCCGCACCGCGCGACTGGTCGCATCGCCGGCCGCCCAGCTCTTGCGGCTGCCCGTGTTCGGCGCATGCCGATACGTACGCAATGCCTGACCATCGACCCATGCCAGCGAAACCGCATTGATAATTTCATCGCGCGTTAGTCCCAGCATTTGTGCCACCACGGCGGTGCTCGCCACTTTGACTAACACGACGTGATCGAGACCGACTTTATTGAATGAATTTTCGAGCGCGATACATCCTTGAATTTCGTGCGCTTTAATCATCGCGGTCAGGACATCGCGCATCGTCAGCGGCGCTTTACCGGCGGCGATCGCAGTGCGGCTTAACCAATCGGCCACCGCGAGAATACCGCCGAGGTTATCGCTGGGATGGCCCCACTCAGCGGCGAGCCAGGTATCGTTAAAATCGAGCCAGCGAATCATCGCGCCGATGTTGAACGCAGCCTGCACCGGATCTAGCTGATACGGTGTGCCGGGGACCTTCGCGCCATTCGGCACCTGCGTGCCGGGAACAACCGGGCCGAGCAATTTCGTGCACGCGGGATATTCAAGCGCTTCCAAACCGCAACCTAATGTGTCGATCAAACAATTGCGCGCGGTGTCGTACGCAAGCGTCGATTCGATGCGGTAATTGATAACGTAATCGGCGATATCGACCAGCACCTGATCGGGTTCGGGGCGGACATTGCTGATATGAGCTGACA
>CBFHCK010000244.1:0-4398 GCA_965653955.1 uncultured Spongiibacteraceae bacterium | reverse complement strand
GGCACCGCGATAATCAGCAGTGCGATCGCGACGTGTTTCAATCGCGGCGGCAGCACCCGCGACGACAAATACCACGCCACCGCCATCGGCGCCGCCAGCTTCATGATTTCCGATGGCTGAAACTGGAAGCCGCCGATATTGAGCCAGCGCGTCGCCCCTTTCGCGGTGACGCCGACCCACGGCAGCACCGCCAGCAAACCGAGCCCGGCGGCGTAACCGAGCGGCGCCCAGCGTTTTACGCGCTCCATATCGAGCTGCGCGATAACGAACATCACTGCATACGCAATCAGGAAAAACGTGCCCTGCCGATAGAGCGTGCTCATGCTGCGGCTGCTGGCGCTGTACAGCACGACCAGTCCGAACGCGGTCAGCGCGAGCAGAAGCGCGAGCAATACCCAATCCAGATGCAGCCGCGATAGCACACCCCGCCGGCGCGAGAGTTCCGCAGTGCCGGCCGGCATCCGGCGGACAAACTCACCGTATTTCATCGTGCACTCTCAATGTCGTCAAAAACGGTCAATGTCGTCACACACGCTCAATGTCATTGCACAGGTCGATTGCATTGCACGGTTCACCGTCATTCGAGCCCCTCCGCCGCCGGCTGCGTGGCGCCGGCTGTCGGCTCGTCGGTGACACCGAGCAGATAGGCGTCCGCGAGCTTGCGTGCTATCGGCGCTGCCGCCGAGGCACCGTGCTCGCCGTTTTCGACCAGAATCGCGATGGCGATTTTCGGATCCTCGACCGGCGCAAACGCAATGAACCATGCGTGGTCACGATTGCGCTTGGAAAACTGCGACGCGTCGTATTTCACGCCCTGCGCATACCCGACGACTTGCGCGGTGCCGGTTTTGCCCGCCATTCGGTACGCCATGCCGCGCCCTGTCGCCTTCGCGGTGCCGCGCTCGCCATGTACCACTTCATCCATGCCGCCAATCACCACATCCCATGTCGCAGGCGGCAAATTGACATGCGTAGCCTCGGGTACCGGCACCGCGTGATCGCCGACGCTTTTCACGAACCGGGGCTCGAAACGTGCGCCCCGATTGGCGATCGCCGCAGTGCCGACGGCGAGCTGCAACGGCGTCACCAGCATATAGCCCTGACCGATACCGGCACTGAGCGTTTCGCCGGGATACCACGCCACCTTCTTGACCTTGCGCTTCCACGCCCGCGACGGCAGCACACCACCGCCCTCGTGGGTGTTATCGACGCCGGTCGGCGAACCAAAACCGAACTGCGCGGTGAAATCGTGCAAACGATCGATCGTCATCCGATGCGCGAGATCGTAGAAGTAAACGTCGCACGATTGCGCAATCGCCTGCCGGATATCGACCGAACCATGACCGCCACGACGCCAGTCGCGGTACTGGCGGCTATCGCCCGGCAGTTGATAAAAACCCGGATCGGGGATGCGCGTTTCCGGCGTCACCAGGCCGTAGTACAAACCGGCCAGCGCGAAGAAAGGTTTCATCGTCGAACCCGGCGGATACGTCCCTTGCAGCGCGCGGTTGTACAGCGGCCGATCCGGCGAGTCGCGCAGTTCGCGATAGTTCTTGCCGCTGATGCCGGTGACAAACAGATTCGGATCGAACGCCGGCTGACTCACGAGCGCCAACACGCCGCCGGTTTTGGGATCGATCGCGACAATCGAGCCCAGATTATCGCCGAGTGCTTCGTGTGCCATCTGCTGCAACTTCACATCGAGATACAGCGAAATGTTCTGACCCGCGACCGGCTCGGTGCGCTCAAGCACACGCAATACGCGCCCGCGCGCGTTCGTTTCGACGTTCTGATAGCCGACGCGCCCGTGCAGCGCATCCTCGTAAAAACGTTCGACGCCGATTTTGCCGATGTAGTGCGTGCCGCTGTAATCCTTCACTTGCTCGGGCGTAAACGCCTTCAATTCTTTTTCGCTGATACGCCCGACGTAGCCAAGCGCGTGCGCGAGTAAATCGGTGTACGGATAACTGCGCACAAACTCGGCTTCAACCTCGACACCCGCCAATCGATAGCGGTTGATCGCCAGCACTGCAATTTCTTCCTCCGTGAGACGCAGTTTCAGCGGCACTGGCTGATACGGATAACGCCCTTTTAAACGCTCGTTGAATTTATCGATGTCGGCAGCGTCGATTGCCACCAGCGAGCGCAGCAGCGCGAGCGTGTCGTTCAGATTGTCGACCTGCTCGCGAATGATTGTCAGGCTATAACTCGGCGCATTGTCGGCGACGACAACGCCGTTGCGGTCGAGGATCAACCCACGCTTCGGCGCCAGCGGCTGCAATTGCACGCGGTTGCGTTCCGATTCGGTGCGGTATTTTTCGTATTGATTGATCTGCAGATCGTGGTAGCGATAAATCAGAATGCCGAACAAACCCAACACGATCACAGCGGCGACCACGATGCGCGCGGTGAAAACGCGTACTTCGCTGTAGGGGTCTTTCAGTGCAAGCCGTTCAGCCATCGTCGGTTAACAGAGAGCCTCAGGCCCGGTGATACGGATGATTATTGTTAATACTCCACGCCCGATACAGCTGCTCCGCCAACACAATGCGCACCAGCGGATGCGGCAACGTCAGCGCCGACAACGACCAGCGCTGCTGTGCGCGCGCCAGACAATTCGGCGCCAAGCCGTCGGGACCGCCGACCAGCAAACTGATGTTATCGCCGCGCAATTGCCACTGCGCGAGTTGCTCGGCAAGTTGTTCGGTCGACCACGCCTTGCCTTGCACATCGAGCGCGATAACAAAATCGCGCGGCGCTATCGCGGCGAGCATCGCGCTGCCTTCGCTGTCGATCGCGCGCGCGATATCGGCATTCTTGCCGCGCTTGCCGAGCGCGATTTCCCGTACATCGAATTGCAATTCCGGCGGCAGGCGTTTGCTGTATTCGTCGATGCCCGCCGTTACCCATGCAGGCATGCGCGTGCCGACGGCAATTAACGAAATACGCATGGAGTGTGCGAGTTCAAAATAGTTGCAACTACCGCAAAAGATTTGCGCGACTAAGCGCGCATTTCAATGGGGATTCAGGGCTGCGATGGCGCCGCTGCCGCCGGCAACGACCACATCCGTTCGAGATCGTAAAACGCGCGTGTCTCGGGCAGCATTACGTGCACGATCACATCGCCGAAATCGACCAGCACCCATTCGCCATCCTGTTCGCCTTCGGTGCCGAGAATTTTCGCGCCACGCTTTTTCGCTTCGACCGCTGCGTTATCGGCCAGCGATTTCACATGCCGGTTCGATGTGCCGCTGCAGAACACCATGTGATCGGCGACATTGGTTAGCTTGCGCACATCGAGCGCGATAATCTCGCGTCCCTTTAAATCTTCCAGTGCGGTAATGACGATCTGTTTCAGTTCTTCGGCTGTCATGGTCGGGGACATTTTCTCCTCAGGGTGCGGCACGATACAGATCGTGCTCGCGAACGAATTGCCAGACGGAATCCGGCAATAAATAACGCGGCGATTTTTCGCTGCGGATCAACGCGCGAATCGCCGTCGCCGAAATCGGCAATGGCGTTAATTCGACGACTGCAATGGCACCGCGCTCGAATTCGCGCAGTGCATCGGCTTCAACTCGATGCCGCTGCAATAATTCGGCGACATCGCCATCTGTCGGCAACATCGAACCGGGACGCGCGATCACGACGATATTCGCCACATCGAGCAATTCGCGCCATCGATGCCACGTGTGCAATTCGGCAAACGCATCCATGCCGACAATCAAGCTCAACGCCGTGTTCGCATCGAGTTCGGCGCGCAAGGCGGTCAGCGTATCGAAGGTGTACGAAGGACCGCTACGTTCAAGTTCGCGCCCATCGGCGACCAGACCGGGCTCATCGGCAATGGCCAGTTGCAGCATCTGCAAACGCTGTGCGCTGCTGGCCAGCGGTTGAGTGCGGTGCGGGGGCACATGCGCGGGAATCAAACGCACCTGATCGAAGCGCAGCAATTCGCGCACCTCAACCGCCGAACGCAAATGCCCGCAATGCACCGGATCGAACGTGCCGCCGAGAATCGCGACACTGGTCAACGGCGCGACGCTGGTCAAGCGATTGTCCTGATCATTGACGAATATGACCGTCGCCGAGCACAACGTATTTCTGCGACGTCAGCCCTTCGAGGCCGACCGGACCGCGCGCATGAATCTTGTCGGTTGAAATACCGATCTCCGCGCCGAGGCCATATTCGAAACCATCGGCAAAGCGCGTCGATGCATTGATCATTACCGAGCTCGAATCGACTTCGCGCAGGAAACGGCGACCGCGCGTGTAATCCTCGGTGACGATGCTGTCAGTGTGTTGCGAGCTGTACGTGTTGATGTGTTCGATCGCCTGATCGAGACCTTCAACGACGCGAATCGACAGAATCGGCGCGAGATTTTCAGTGCGCCAATC
>CBFHCK010000243.1:0-4471 GCA_965653955.1 uncultured Spongiibacteraceae bacterium | reverse complement strand
GCAGCGGCAGCAGTGGCGTCGCCGATAACGGTTGGAACAGTTGCGCCTGCAACACTTCGCTGGCGCGCGCGGCATCGTATTGCGGATTGTCTGCGTAGGATTCGGCGAGAGCGCGATGACCGCCGTATTCCGATGGTGCGGTGCTAACGGCTTTGGCTGCGGAGCGCTGCGCCAATGCATCGAAACCCAGTTCGCGATAAATATCGCTCTGGCTTGCGGTGCGTGTTGCTTCGTCGGCATCGAGTTGCAGCCGCGAGCGATACACCGCGCGATTGCCGTTCAGCGCGATCGACTGATTCAAATCGTCCAGAGCATCGAACGGCCGGTTTTGTACGCGCGCGAGCAGTGCACTGTAGAACCACGGCGTTGGATCGGCAGCGTCGAGTGTTTTCGCGAGCGCATATTGATCGCTGGCGAGACGTTCGCGCTCTTCCTGTTGATACGCCTTGCCCAGATAACTGCGCAGCAGCGATTGGCCTGGATCGAGCGCGACTGCGATCGCCAGTTGTTCGCGGCCTGCGGCGACCCGATTGTGGCGAATCTCGATCAGCCCGAGCCCGAGATGCGGCAATGGATCGGTGGCATCGAGTGTGATGGCGCGGCGGAAGGCGGCTTCGGCGCTATCGAATCGCAATTGTTGTAAATGCACGAAGCCATCGATCGCGTTTGCCCGCGCGTTGTCGGGTTGTTGCGTTAGCGCCGATTTTGTCGCTTGGCGTGCGAGTTTGGTATTGCCATTCATCAGCGCCAGTTCGGCAACGCGCGCCTGAATCAATGCGGATTGATCGACCGCCGCAGCCGCTTGCGCGTGGGCCAACGCGGCAGGCAGGCGATGTTGCGCTTGTTCGAAATATGACTTTGCAATCAGCACGGCCGCGTCGCGCGGTGCCCGCGCTTGCGCAACCGCGAGCTGCGTTTCCGCACGCTCGATATCACCGACAACAACGGCGTGAATCGCGCTCAAAGCCAGCGCCTGCGGATGTTCCGGCTGCAACGCGAGCGCGCGATCGAGCGTGGCGCGGGCGGAATCGATTTCGCCGCGCTGTAAATCGATCGCGCTCACCAGCGCGTAATAATCGGCATCGCGACCTGTTGCGGGAAATTCGTTGAGTTGTGCGATCGCGCCCGCGGCATCATTGCGTTTAAAGCGGTCGAGCGCCGGTTGCAAATGCGCGGGAATAGTCGATGGCAGCGGCGGGTAATACAGCGTCCACTGCACGGCATCGCGCAGCGCGGGTACGGTCAGTAATTTTGGCGCCTCGCCGCTGCGCGCAATGATCGCGGCGCCGCTGCGCACGTTCTGCTGGCCGTGCGCGTTGCTCGCAACGACTTCGCCTTCAAGCATCGTCAGCGTGCTCGATCGCTCGATGTGATTGGCGGTCAGAATGAATTCGGTGCCTTTAACGCCTGCGTTTACGTAGTCGGTTTGCACGTCGAATGCATGCGGCGTGCGCGTGATGAAATGCAGCGCGCCATCGAGCAATTGAATCCAGTTTTTTTGTTCGGGTTCGGCAAAGCGCAACAGCGTCGTACCCGATGCGCGCAGCAGCGTTTCATTGGCCAGCCGAAATACCGCACGACCGCCGCTGACCTGCACGCGTGCACCGGCCGGCACGCATGCGCCGATTGCCAGTGGTTGCCACGTGCCGGCCTGTTCGATACGTACCGTGCCTTCGTGACTTTCGAGCCGACCGGCGGCCTGTTCGCATTCGCCGAATGCAATGTTCGCGAGTCCACTCAATGCGAGGAGCAGCCACCATTGCAGTCGATGGCGTTGAGAATGCGATCGCAGACGTTGTGAGTTCCGAGTAGTAAAGCGCGCTTTTATCATTATTCGATCCTCTCGATAGTTCGATCCTGAGATTGGGTCTAGCTGCTTGGCGTTGTCGCGAGCAGCTCGTACAGCGCAAGCGGTTCGCGTTTGCCTTTAAGCATGATTCGGCCGTGACTACGCAGCGCGAATTGATCCGGCGCCAGCTCAGTCAGCGCCTCATGCACCGGTTCGCTGAGCAGAATGCGCGAGCCCAGTTGCCGGTTGTACGCTTCGACGCGGGCCGTGGTGTTAATCGCATCCCCCACTGGCGCGTATTCGAAATGTTGTCCGGCGCCGAGATGCCCTAGCGAGAGCGCACCGCAATGAATACCGACGCATGTCGTCAACGTTTCGCCCAATGTTTCGGTCATGCGGTCTGTGGCAGCGACGATCGCGAGTGCGGTGCGACAGGCGCGCGTAACAGCGGCGCTATTGTCGTTCGCATTCGTCGTAAAAAAATGGGGAATAGGCCACAGAGCGAGCAATCCGTCGCCAACAATATTCGCGACGATGCCGCCGTGCCGCTCGACTTCGGCGACGACATCGGCGTAATAGCGATTCATCAACGCGTGCATATACGCGGGCTCGCGTTGCTCGGACAGCGTGGTGAAGCCAACGATGTCCGTGAGCAAGCAGATAGCCTCAAGTTCGCGATGTTCGGCGAGCAGCTGTTCTCGATTTTTGCCGACCGACGCGGCGATTTCCGGCGGAATGTAAAGACTCAATGCCTCTGTCGCAGCGCGTTCGGCGGTCGCACTGCGTCGGTAGTAAGACCATACCGTCAACAGTGCCAGTGTCGGCGCGGCCACCGCGAACGGCACGATGATCGGCAGCCACAGTGCGTATCGAGCGAACGCAAATACGGCGAGCAATGCGTAGCCCGCTGCGAGCGCCAGCGTTAACAACAGCCAGCGTGCGGGTGAAAGTCGGCGCGCCGCGAATACGAGCAAACTTCCCCACAACAACAGCACAGCGACTTGTTGCCACGATGCGAGCGGTCGCAACACCTTATCCTGCTGCAAATTCGCGAATAACGTGGCCGCCACCTCGACTCCACTGATCCGGCTGTGGCGACCCGGCGTATATACGGTAAAAAAATAATCGCGCTGATTACGAAAGCGTTCGGAGAGCCCGATAAAAACCGCCTTGCCGCGTAATGCCTCAACCTTCGCGGAATTCGGTTGCAACAGCACTTCGCTCAATGCGAGCGTCGGAATCTGGCGTTGCGGCCCGTAAAAATTGAAATACACCGGATCGGTCGTTTGCCATGCGTTCAGCAGAATGCGCAAACGCTGCGCCGCATCCGCCGACAGTGATTGCATCGCTGCGTGTTGCAACTGATCCGCCAGTGCGGGTTGTTGCGCCAGTGCAGCTCGAATTAGCGCGGCGAAGAATGCGGGGCGTTGTTCGGCGGCCAATTGCTGCGCGAGTATTTGATGGCCGAGAGTCGGCAATAGATTCAACAATGAAGCACGCGTGTCGCGGTAATAAATCTGCAACGCGATGAGTGGCATCGCCGCTTCGACACCTTCGGGCGTGTGCGGAAATAATGTCGTGTATTTTTTTAATGCGTGATCGGGCAGCGTAAATGCACCGATCGCAGCCGCGCTTTCGCTGAACAGCGAATGTGGCATCAATTGCCACTCGACGGCATCGTTGGTATTTGTGCCGGGCATGATCCGATCGAGCATTTTCAGTATCACGACATTGCCCGACGCGCGCATCGCGGCGGCAAGCGCGTCGTCTTCCGCAGAATCGCGTGCTTCGAGAAAGGCAATATCCACGACGACGACAGCCACGCCTTTATCGGCGAGCGTGTTCAGCAGACGTGCGTAGATCGAGCGCGGCCAGCGATCGAGTTGGTCGATATCCGGCAGCGCGAGAGCGGCACTGCTTTCTTCATCGATTGCAACCACAGCCACAGAGGGCGGAGGTAGGCGTTCGCCGCGCCACATAAATAAGAGCGGTAAACCGAAATTTTCTTCGAGCTGCAATCCGATGGGCGACAGCAGCAGCCCACTCGTCACGATCAACACGGCGAAAGCGCTTCGCAGCGGTATCAAGTGCGAATATTTCAGCGGTGATTTATTTGCTTTGTTAACCAATGCATTATTCCCTTCGCATGGTTCGGTAATCTTGCACTAGCGGTCATCATTTAATACGTAAGGCGTTTTATTTTTCAGTGCTTACCAGAATATTTTTTAGAAGATGAAGAACGCTATAAACGTCGAACAGGAGCGCATATGTTAAAAAATATCGATTTATTTGCCGAGCTTTCGGATGAAGCCGCCGAGAAACTATTGCGCTGCGCAAAATTGCACAAATATCCGAAGAACTCCGTGATTGTTACCGAAGGCGACACGCACAGCAATTTTTATATTGTCGTGTCGGGCAATCTAAAAGTCTTTGCCGACGGCGATGATGGCAGGCAGGTTGTTTTCAGTTGGCTTGAAGCCGGCGATTATTTTGGCGAGCTGGCGCTGATCGATGGCGCACCGCGTTCAGCCTCGGTGATGACGCTCGCAGCGACGACGCTGCAAGTTATTTCGCAGCAGGATTTTCAGCAGTTTCTTACCGGCGATTACGCTGCCGCGTTGGCAATGATGAAAGCGATGGCGCGGCGAATTCGAATCCTTACCGGCAGCGTGCGCGATTTCG
>CBFHCK010000242.1:0-4477 GCA_965653955.1 uncultured Spongiibacteraceae bacterium | reverse complement strand
GGAGTCGCTGCGGTACAGCGCGAACTCGTAGTTGAATTCGCCGACCTGTCCGCTGAATCCGGCTTCCCAGTGCTCGACGATGGCCGCCTCGGTTTCCACCTGGCTCAGATTGGGAACGGTCGCGGCGCGCAATAACACGCCCAGATCGGAGACATCGAAGCCCTCCGAATAGCTGACAAAGGGCTGAAAGGTTTCGTGCAGGTTGTAGCGCAAGCCGGCGTTGTACGTGGTGTTCGCATAATCGAGTTCGCCACCCTCGACCGGATTGCCGCCGACACAGAGTCCGCTGCTATTGCACTGACGCAACGTGGTGTAATCGGGTACCTCGACGTCGATAAGCTCGCGGCGCAATCCCGCCTTGAATATCCAGTTCGCGACGCTCCATTTGCCTTGCAGGTAGCCCGCCATATTGGTCATAACCATGTCGGGAACCCAGGTACGACCGTCGGCCAACGGTTGCGACGTGATGTCCTCCAGCACATCGAGCCCGTAAATGAACGTCATATCGATTCCCTTCCAGTCGAAAGCGGTATCGAAGTTGGCGCGCACCCCCCGTTTTTCCGATTCGATAATGGAGTTGCCGCCGCTGTAACCTTCAGCGGGATTCGCAAAATTGGTGGACCAAAAGAAAACATTTCGGGTTTCCTGCCAGTAGACATCCATCACCAAACCGGTATTCGTGAACAGCTGGGTGTCGCGGTATTGCAGCACCGCGTTATGGTTGCCATCGGCTCCCTGCGGTACGCCCGGCGTGCCCGAATCCGAATGCACGGCATAGGTTTTAGTACGGGTGTTGACGTCGCCGACTACATCGACAAGATCGCTCTTCTGTTGCGAGTCGTAATACGTATAGGTGAGTTGCAAGGCTTTTTCGGCATCGAAGTCGTAAGCCAGTTTGCCGAAGAAGTTGCGTGTATCGACATCGGACAGGCCGTACAGCGAATTGCCCGGAATATCGCCATCGGCATCGCGATCGACACCGCGGTTTTCCGCCGCCACGTTGATGACATAACCGATCTTTTCCGAGCGGCCGCTGACCAGCGCGGCAGTGCGCGCACCCAGGCTGTCCGAGGTGTCGATGAGCGAAAAGCGCGCGCTGGTCTGTACTTCGCCGCCGATGCCGTCTTCGCTGGGCGGGCGCCGCGTGATGTAGTTGATGATGCCGCCCGATGCGCCGTTGCCGTAGATCGAAGTCGCACCTTTCACCACTTCTATGCGTTCGAGCGCAGCGGGATCGATGCTGCGCTGATCGAGCTGGCCATTGCGCAATGGTGTCGATTGCGGAACGCCGTCGATGAGAACTAACGCCTGCCGGCCGCGCAACGTCACGCCGAAGTTGCTTGAGCTGCCGGTGGCGGGGGCCATACCGGGAACGCGAGTCGAGAGGATGTTCTGCAGTTCGGTAGTCAGCTGCATGTCCTGATGCAGCGTTTCGCTGGTGATTACCGAAACGGAGGCGGGGACTTCATCGAGACTTTCCGGCGCTCGACTGCTCGTCACAATGACCTCATCGACCTCGGCTTGCTGGGCGGCGCAAGCAGCGCTGATGCTGGTGGCAACCATCGTCGCGACGATGTTCAGGCTGATCTTGTTCATTCGCAAATCACTCCGCTATTCGCGCTTTCGGTAACGCTTATGCATTGGCGGCGGGATTTTACTGAGTTGATATAAAAGAAACAAATGATAATCATTATTATTTAAAGCGCTGGATGCGCCGGTAAACAGAGACGGGCAGCACTTCGGCGAGACTGAAACTAGCGCTCCAATCGTGTAACCTGACGCCCGCTTTTCGCCAACCTGTTTCTATTCATCAGACCGTTTTCTCCTCCACCAACTGTTTTCGCGACCGTGGCTGCCGACGTATTCGATCACCAGACGTTTCTCAAAACCGTGACGCACAAGCCCGGCATCTATCAGATGCTCGATGCCAGCGGTGCGGTGCTGTATGTCGGGAAAGCGAAGGACCTGAAGAAGCGGCTCAGCAGTTATTTTCGTAGCAGCGGAATTGCCGCAAAGACGGCGGCGATGACGGCGCGGGTGCGGCAGATTCAAGTGACCGTGACCAACACCGAAGTCGAAGCGCTGCTGCTCGAACACAACCTGATCAAGCAATACGCGCCGCCGTACAACATTCTGCTGCGCGACGACAAATCGTATCCGTACATCTATCTCGCCTCCGATCAGGAATTCCCGCGCCTGTCGTTTCATCGCGGCGCGAAATCGAAAGCAGGGCGTTACTTCGGCCCATATCCCAGCGCGGGCGCGGTGCGCGACAGCCTCAATTTTTTGCAGAAAGTCTTCAAGGTGCGCCAATGCGAAGACAGCTTCTTTCGCAATCGCGCGCGGCCTTGTCTGCAACATCAAATCGGGCGCTGCACCGCGCCGTGCGTTGGTGAAGTGACGCCGGAGCAATATGCCGAAGACGTGCGCCACACCGAAATGTTTCTCGGCGGCCACAGTGGCGATCTATTGCGCGAACTGGCCGATCAAATGGAGCACGCAGCCGCCGCGCTCGATTTCGAAAAAGCCGCAACGCTGCGCGATCAATTGCAGATGCTGCAACAGTTGCAGGCGCGGCAATACATCGAAGGCGAAAGCGGCGATCTCGATATCATCGGCTGCGAAATTCAGGCCGGGCTCGCATGCGTGCAACTGCTGTACGTGCGCGATGGCCGCATCCTCGGCAGCCGCAGTTATTTCCCGAGCTGCCATCTCGACGAAGACGTTGCCGACGTGCTCGAAGCCTTCATCGTGCAGCACTATCTCGGCGGCCTCGGCGCGCACGATATTCCGAGCGAATTGTTGGTGAACGCAGCGTTAGCCGATGCCGAAGCACTCGAACAGGCGATCGGCATTGCACGCGGTCGCAAAGTGCATATCACGCATAACCCGCGCGGCAATCGGGCGAAATGGGTGCAGCTTGCGTTGCTCACCGCACAACAGAATTTGCAGAGCCGCATCGCGAATAAACAAACGCAATACCAGCGCTTCGAAGCGTTGCAGGCCGCGTTGCATCTCGAAGAAATGCCGCAGCGGCTCGAATGTTTCGACATCAGCCACAGCCACGGCGAAGCGACTGTTGCATCGTGCGTGGTGTTCGATACCAACGGTCCACTGAAAAGCGATTACCGCAAATTCAATATCGAAGGCATTACGCCCGGCGACGATTACGCGGCGATGCAACAGGCGTTGTCGCGCCGTTATGCGCGCTTGAAACGCGGCGAAGGCAAAATGCCCGACATTCTGTTCATCGACGGCGGCAAAGGGCAGGTGACGCAAGCGGTGCAAGTGCTGCAGGAAATGCAGATCGACGAAGTGCTGATCATCGGCGTCGCGAAAGGCGTCGAGCGCAAAGCCGGCATGGAAGTATTGATTCGCGCCGACACCGGCACCGAAATGACATTGCCGCGCGATTCCACCGCATTGCATCTGATACAGCACATTCGCGACGAAGCGCATCGCTTCGCCGTCACCGGCCACAAAATGCGTCGCGATAAAACGCGGCGGCAATCGACGCTCGAAGAAATCCCGGGCATCGGCCCGAAACGTCGGCGCGAATTATTGCGATATTTCGGCGGCATTCAGGGCGTGCAGACCGCGACTCTGGACGAGCTGTGTCGCGTGCCGGGTATCAGCGGCAAAATGGCGGAACAAATTTACGGTGTACTGCACGCGGAATAAGACCTGTTAGAGCCATTAAGCCGCGGTTATGATGACGCAAACCTCCGGAGTCTGATCATTGCGTTCAATTAATATCCCCAACGCGTTGACGCTGCTGCGTATCGTTCTGATACCGGTGTTTGTGCTGTTGTTTTACATGCCCTACGAATGGAGTTACCTCGCCAGCGCCATTGTGTTCGCGCTCGCCGGTGCTACCGATTGGCTCGATGGTTATCTCGCGCGGCGCTTGAATCAAAGCACGCCGTTCGGCGCGTTTCTCGATCCCGTCGCCGATAAGTTAATGGTCGCGTTCGCGCTGGTGCTGCTCGTTGAGCATTACCACGCATGGTGGTTCAGCCTGCCGGCGATGGTCATCATCGGTCGCGAGATCGTCATTTCCGCATTGCGCGAATGGATGGCCGAGGTGGGCAAGCGCACCAGCGTCGCGGTGTCGTATGTCGGCAAAATCAAAACCGTTTTCCAGATGGTGGCGATCACCGGTTTTCTGCTGATTTCGCCGGTCAGCCCGCTGTGGTTGCAGACGATTTGCTCGATATTGCTATATACCGCCGCGATCCTGACGTTGTGGTCGATGATGATTTATCTGCGTGCCGCCTGGCCCGAGATGAAGTTCTAGAAAATTTGCGCAACACTTTGAGAGATAGAACGTTTTCGGTAAAACGGCTTGACTCTAAAAGTTCAGGCAATACAATGGGCGCCTTCCCGTAATTCGAAGATAACTAACGAATCGGGAAATGAAATCCGCGGGAATAGCTCAGTTGGTAGAGCGCAACCTTGCCAAGGTTGAGGTCGCGAG
>CBFHCK010000241.1:0-4483 GCA_965653955.1 uncultured Spongiibacteraceae bacterium | reverse complement strand
ATTGCAGTTGCTCCCAATACGCGGTGTCCATGTAGGTTTCGTGGGCGTCGAGCAGCCCCGTCATCCAGCCGATGCGCCAGATTTCATTTAATTGCGAATCGCTGCTGATGAAACGGCCACGCTGCTGAAACGGATAACCCGTTTCGAATGTATCGAATCCTTCGAGCGTCAGCGGGTGATCGGCGGTTTTGATTTTGATTTCGACGAAACGCCAGACGCGCCACCAAAAGGGTTGGAAAAGACGATCGACGCCACCATCCGGTTTGAAATTATCGGTGAGGCCCAACGTCAAACCGTCGCCTACATGATCGCGATCCGCAAATCGCACCCATCCCCCTTTGTAACCGCCGCGCTTCTGGGCAGGGTCGTACAACGATTCCGTGTACGTGAGCTTCACTTCCGCACCCGCGCCCTGCGAAGTGCGTAAAACCGGATAGGCCGCCAGTAATCGGCCCGCATCGATGAGCAGCGCCGCTTCTGTATTAGCTGGAATCGTCACTGCCCGTTGGGGAAACGCGGTCGTCTCGACGCCCTTGGCACGTACTAAACGTCCACTATCGATTTTGTCGTAACGCATCTGCGGAATTGCGCTGGCGACGAGCTGCCAAGGAGCGGTTTCAAATGTCAGCGGCACCGCGGGTTGCCAATCGGAAACAACTGTTTTTAGCTGATTCCAATCGCGCATTTGCAATGACGCATCGATTTTTTCCGGCGCACCTGCTGCGTAATAGGTAGCCCCGACCTGCTGTATCAATTGCGGCATGCCGGCGGATACCGTTCGCGATCCATCGACCCGGACGCTCCATGCCGAACCGCTGTCGATCAGCGCAGCCTGGTCAGCATTTTCGGCTGCGATATAGAACCCCGTGGTACCCGAGGAAATCTGCGCAAGCGGCGCGGCCCTGCCATCACCCCAGACCTGCGCGCCGATGACATTCGCACCTTTCTTTAAGTAGGCAGCAAGATCGATTGTTTCGTAGCGCCAATGCAGCAAATCGCCGCGAGCCGGCCCAGCGGCAATCCGCTCGCCGTTTACATACAACACAAAACGTTGATCGGCACTTACGCGCACAGGAAACGAACGCGGTTTGGCGGTAACGGTGATCTCGCGACGAAATTGCAGCGCAATCGGCGCCTTTTTCACGTCCGCTACCTTTGCCTGCGCTGAACCGATCCATTCGGCGGCGATAACCGAATTCCCAGCGAACACAAAACCGCTTACCGCAACAATTGCTTTGAATGTTTTGCGAATGGAGTTGCTTGCGCCGGACATATTGCTTCCTCGACAAAATTAGCGTCGAAGTGAATCACGAGCGAACTAAATAAATCAAACTCAAGCACACTCGATCATTAAACGGGTTTAACTACCATTAGATAAAACACACCGACGAACGCAAAAAAAGCCGGTACACCGAGCGCGAACCAGACGCGGAAATAACGCCAATATTCGGCGGGTAGCGGTTGGTTGGTTTGCGCGGCGGCTTTGGCGACATCGCGCAGCCGCATCTGCAACCAGATCACCGGCAACCAGCACGCTGTCGCGAATCCATACAACAGCATCGAATGCAGTAACCATTTCGACGTTAACGGCATGCCCGCGATATGTGCGAGATAAATACCGGTAAGCGGCTGCACAACAATGCTGGTGCTGGTGAATATCCAATCGGCGATAACAACGAAACGCGCGACTTGGGCGATCACCACCGGATTGCGCTGCAATGTTGCGCATAACAAATAAAACGCCGAGCCGACGCCAGTGCCGAATAAAAATGTCGACGATACGATGTGCAGCCACTTCACGATTAAATAAGTCATGTCAGCGCTCGCGTTTCGAGTCGTACACATACAGCAGCGCAATCGCGGCGAGAATCGGCAGATTCTTTAGCACGGGCCCATAAGGATGCGCCCAGAATTCGGGTAAATACCGCGTGATAATCGCGGTGTAACAAGCAATCACCGCTGCCTGCAACAGCCACCACCGGCGCTGTTTTTTTCGAAGATGAACGGTATGGCGCATGACTACGATGCCGATACCTAGCGCTATATCGAGCGCGCCCGCTGCGTAAAGCAACAGTCCATTCCATGGTTCACCGAAGCCACTGCGCGCCAGCAACTCCAAGCTATCTGCGCGCGGAAAAATCCATAACGAAACAACTCCGCTGACGATCCATAAAATGGCGAGGCTGTAACGCAACAATTCGGCGCAGAAACTCATCGTCAGTCGATACTGCCACTGTGCCGAATTATCGATAAAGGTGCTTGGTGGTAGTGGAGCGCGATCGAGCAGTGCGGCAAATGCAGTGTTCGGTTGAATACGCGATTGCTCGAGCATGCGCTGTATTTCCGGATCCAACCAATTGCTGCGCACGAACCGCTGTATAAATGTCAAAAAAATTGCAGAAACAGGCACAATTCGAGCGCGCCGATAACCCAGCGTCGAACGCAGCAGCGTCAGATAATCACGCAGCGTCAATGTCTGTGGCCCCAATGCAGCCACTCGGCCGCGCGTATCGTCAACCACCAGCTTTAGTACCGCCGTACAAATATCGTCGATATGAACCGGCTGCAGTTGTTGCGCCGCGTTCGGTAGCGGCAGTACCGGCAGCATGGCTAATTTCGCGAACATTTCTGCGCTCGCCCCACCCCATCCAAAAATCGGCGCGGGAAGCAATACCACGGCAGCGAGCGGTTGCCGCAATAAAAATTCATCTGCGCGATATTTGCTGTCGAGAAATTCGATACCGGAAATTTGCTGCGCACCGTGCGCGGAAATCTGGATAACTCGTTTGATGTTCATCGCCGCGCAGGCAATGAATAGCGCACGCGGCGCACCCGTATGCAGGGCTGCAAACGATTGTTCGTTGTGTTCGCGAAAAATACCGACGGCGTTGATCACCACATCGATATTCTGCAAATGCGGCAACCATCCGGCGGGCTCGGTGGCTTTCGAAAAATCAATTTGCGTATAACTAAAGCCGCCGATTTTTCGATGCGCACTCGCAATATCGCGTACCGCACAACGCACCTCATGACCGGCAAGTCGTAATGCTTCGGCAAGGTGCCGACCAATAAAACCCGTCGCTCCCGTAAGTAAAATCCGCATCACAAAATATCCTTACCACTCAACCGCTCATCAACAGTGCAATGTTTATGCTCATTAATGAGCGCACGAAAAATTTGTCTCCTTTTATTAACCCCTTAAACAAAAATAAAAACGGCGTGCAACTTGCCACTGACAACGGCACCCATTCCTGGGAGTACGGATTAAATACGCGGAGATTTACAAATGACTCTTTCGTTACTGGATAACAAAGGCACGCCGCTCGACCGACAACAGTTTACGTGGCGAGATATGGTGCTGAAGCCGATCAGCAAACTCGATGACGACACCTATACCCGCGTGCGGATTATTTTGATGAACGGTCAGGAGATCGAAGCGCTGCGTTTTTCGCATGCCTGCTCCCGCATGAACGGGCATCTACAACAGGCTCTGGCGCAGATTCGCCGCGTCGAACAACATCAAGCGACGACAATTAACTGGTTACTCGGTGCAGATCATTCGCCGCTGGAAACCACTATTGCATACGAACAAGTCGCCATCGATATCACTGCCGGCGTTGCATTGCGCGAACCCGATCCGTATCTCGCGCAGGTTTATCGTTTCGGTTTGCTCGAAGACTTCGATCATCTTTATCGCTATTCGGCGTTGCTCGATCGACTCGAAGGTAAAGATGCCAATACGATTTTGCAAAGTTACACGGATATTCTTCCTGGCCGACCGACCATTCATGAACACCGCGCACCGAGCGATGACTTGCGCACACCGTATGATCGAAACACCGCATTACCGCTGAGCAAATTGCACGCGCTGACGCTGGTCGCTGCGGAATTTCAAACACACGACTATTACATGAACTTCGGGCCGACGTTTGCCGATCCGCTCGCGCGGCAACTGTATGCTGAAATTGCATCGATCGAAGAACAACATGTCACACAATACGAATCGATTATCGATCCCAACGAAACGTGGCTGGAAAAATGGCTGTTGCACGAAGCCAATGAGGTTTACAACTATTTCGGTTGTATGGAGCAGGAAAGCAATCCGCGTATTAAAGCCATCTGGGAGCGCTTTCTCGATTACGAACTCGGCCATCTCCATTTAGTGAAAGCATTGTTCGAAAAATACGAAAAACGCGATGCCGCAGAAGTATTGCCGAAAGCATTGCCGGACCCAATTCCAATTGCCAGCCAGCGCGAATTCGTTCGGCAAACATTGGCTAACGAGGTCGACCTGCGCACCGACGGACCGAATTTTGTCGATCGCGAAAACGAAAGCCCCGTCTCGCTCGAATATCGTAATCAGTTGAACAGCTCAGGATCGCCGAGCGAAGAAGTAGCGATGGGTTATCAATGGATGCCGGGCGGCGAAGTGATTCGGCTCGCTTCATAAGCCGGCGAATTCATAATTTTTTATGTAAACACC
>CBFHCK010000240.1:0-4499 GCA_965653955.1 uncultured Spongiibacteraceae bacterium | reverse complement strand
ACGAGGAAGTCATCGCCGCCGCCGACGCGCACGTCATGGCAATGGTGTTGACCGGCTTGCTGCATTTTCGGCTCTAAGACTTTTAAAAAATTGACCCCCTCTCCCCTTTGGGGCACTCCCCCTACTACGCAGGGGGAGCTATTCGTAGCACCGAAGAGGCCTCCCCTATGAAATAGGGGAGGTGGCGCGCAGCGACGGAGGGGTCCTGTTTGCAGAGAGAGACAATGAACGTATTAATCATCGGCAATGGCGGTCGCGAGCACGCGCTGGCGTGGAAAGCAGCGCAATCGGCGCACGTTGAAAAAGTATTTGTTGCGCCGGGTAACGCCGGCACTGCGCGCGAAGCAAACGTCGAAAACATCGCGATCGATACGCTCGCGTTCGATCAATTGATCGCGTTCGTCGAAGCGAACAATGTTGGGCTGACCATTGTCGGACCGGAAGCGCCTTTAGTCGCCGGCATCGTCGATGCATTCGAAGCGCGCGGCCTGCGTTGTTTCGGCCCGCGCAAAGGCGCCGCGCAGCTGGAAGGCTCGAAAGCGTTCACGAAAGATTTTCTCGCGCGCCATCAAATTCCCACTGCCGATTATCAGAATTTCACCGAGATCGAACCGGCACTCGCGTATCTGCGCGAACGCGGCGCGCCGATCGTCGTTAAAGCCGATGGCCTCGCCGCCGGCAAAGGCGTGATCGTTGCGGAGACGCTCGATCAAGCCGAAGACGCAGTGCGCGACATGCTGTCGGGCAATGCATTCGGCGCCGCCGGCTGTCGCGTCGTGATCGAGGAGTTTCTCGCCGGCGAGGAAGCGAGTTTTATCGTGATGGTCGACGGCGAGCACGTGTTGCCGATGGCGACGAGCCAGGATCACAAGCGCGTCGGCGATGGCGATACCGGTCCGAACACCGGCGGCATGGGCGCTTACTCGCCGGCACCGGTAGTCACCGCCGAGGTTCATCGTCGCGTGATGGAACAGGTGATTTACCCGACCGTGCGCGGCATGGCGGCGGAAGGCAATGCGTACACCGGTTTCCTCTATGCGGGTTTGATGATCGACGCCGCCGGCAACCCGAAAGTGATCGAATACAACTGCCGCTTCGGCGATCCGGAAACGCAGCCGATCATGCTGCGGTTGCAATCGGATCTGGTCGAGCTGTGCAACGCTGCGCTCGATCGCACACTCGATCGCAGCGAAGCGCAATGGGACGAACGCCCCGCGTTGGGCGTCGTAATGGCGGCAGGC
Source organism: uncultured Spongiibacteraceae bacterium (assembly GCA_965653955.1). GTDB lineage: Bacteria > Pseudomonadota > Gammaproteobacteria > Pseudomonadales > CAMLJR01 > CAMLJR01. The sequence continues at coordinate 3,258 of CBFHCK010000240.1, read as the reverse complement.
GGTTATCCCGGCGATTACGCAAAAGGCGATGTGATCAGCGGCTTGCCACAGAACGAAGGCACGACCACCAAAGTGTTTCACGCCGGCACCCGACTCGATGGCGACAATACCGTCGCAGACAATGTCGTCACCAACGGCGGTCGCGTGCTCTGTGTGACGGCGCTCGGTGCGAGCGTTGCCGAAGCACAGCGCGCGGCTTACGCGCAGGCCGAGCAAATCGGCTGGCGCGGTGCGTTTTATCGCCGCGACATAGGTTACCGGGCGATCGCCCGGGAATAGCCGCGATGCACAGCCGCCAGCGAACCGATTCTCGGCGCAAACTGCCGTCGTTCGCATGGTGGGTGCGGATCGCTGGATGGCTGCTGGCGTCGCTGATCGGGTTGCCCAGCCTTGCGAATGCGGCATCGGCGATCCGCATCGACGAGAGTTTTCGCGGCATCAATCTCGCCGAACATGTCGATCTGCTGGAGGACGGCACCCGCATTACCGATCCGGTCATGCTGATGGCATCCCCGCTCGCCGAAAGCTTCTCCCCTATTCGACGAGGCGCCCTCGAACGCATCGACCCCGACACCGTCTACTGGCTGCGTTTTGCCCTCGCTAATACCGGCGACCGCACCCGTGTGTTGCTGCTTCTCACCTCGCCGACGCAGCCGACAGAACGGGCTGCCTACGACGTTACCAGCGGGCATCCAGCTGCGCTGCCCGAATCTCGCATCGACCGCTTGCGTACCGTTCTTGAGCTGACTGTGCCACCTCAATCGCAACGCCTCTATCTATTGCGCGTCCAAGGCGCCGCCCTGCACTCGGCGCAGGTCGAGCTGCAGACGCTGGCGCATTACGTCGATCGTTCGCAGCAGCAAATCTGGCTCAATGGATTTGGCCAGGGAGGGTTGTTGATTCTGGCGTTATCGGCGCTCGCGATACTCGGGCTATATCGGGAAGCGACGTATTTATGGCTGGCGGCGCACACCATCGCGTTCCACCTCTTTTTTCTGACGCTCTATGAAAAGTTCAGCGTGTCCTGGCTACCGGAATCGATTGACGACGCGTTATTGCCCAGCTTGCCAACCGCGCTATTGCTATTCGTCAGTCTTTGCAGCCTGCTATTGGCGCTTCGATTACCGGTGGCGGTCAATGGCACAGCGACGCTAACCCATCGCTCGCTGCTGGCATTGGTGGCAGTGACTGCCGCGCTGATTCCGGTGACGTTGCTGGCATCATCCCCGGTTATCGCCACCGTCGCGGTCGGGCTTGTCAGTGCGAATGGTGTAGCCACCGTGGCGATCGCGCTGTATGCATTCCTCGCCAGTTCGCAGCGTTATCTGCTGCTCTATGCATTGATCCGCATGATTGTGCTGGTTGCGGTATTCAGCGGCCTGCTTATTGGCGATACCCAAATATTGACCGGGTTATTTCTCGATGCACTGCCGCTCGCGGTGCTGTGCGAGGGTGTTTGCCTGCTGGCTCTGTTGCTCTGGCGCAGCCGTCTGCATATTCGCCGCGATGCGCGCTCCGATCGCGATATTGCCATTCTTGAGGCCGAAGGCCGCAGCCGCACCGAGGCCATCGCCGAAGTCGGGCATCGCATGCGCACGCCGATCAGCGGTGTGCTGGGTATGCTCGACATGGTGCAGGACACGCCGCTATCGGCGACGCAGCTCGACTATCTGCACACCATTCGGCGCGCCAGTAATGAATTACTCAACGTCGTCGATGAAATGAGCGATCTGAGCCGTTTGCAAACGCAACCGAGTGCGTTGCAGCAGGCGGTGTTCGATCCGCATGGTCTGGTCGCCGAATGCGTCGATGGGTTTCGCAGCCTCGCCGCTGCGCATCGGCTCGAATTGATTAACGATCCGGCGCCCGCGCTGCCGGCCTTCGTGAGCGGCGATCCGACGCGGCTGCGACAACTGCTGCTGCAACTGTTGCATCGCGAGATTGGCGCGCACGAGGGCGGCGAGATCGTGGTTCGGATCGAGCCCATCACGCAGCGCAACTGGCTGCGCTTTCACTTTGAAACGCTGGCCAGCGATGGGCAGTCCACGCCGAGCGGGATCGATCGACGTCTGCATGCACCGGGCTCCGCGCACGTCCGCACTGCCGTCGCACGGCAGTTGATCGAACAGCTCGGCGGCCGCTTCGGCCAGCGCGTGCTCGACGATCAACACACCGAACTGTGGTTCGATCTGCCATTACCGGTGGCGGCCCGCAGCGCCGTCGCCCTCGACCAACCTTCGCTGCTGCAAAACAAGCAGCTGCTGGTCATCGACGACAGCCCGACGTTCTGCGAAGTGCTGCGGCGGCAGACCAGCCACTGGGGCATGACAGTGCACACCGCTGCCACCACGCATGAAGGGCTCGCGCGCCTTCGCACGCAGTTGACACTGGGCGATCCGATCGATGTGCTGCTGATCGACACCGATATGCCCGAGCTGCAATCGGGCGAGTGGTTCGAGCGCCTGCGTGAAGTCCAGCCGCAACCGCTGATTCTGTTGTTATCGAGTCAGGCCGATACGCTGGAGCCGCATCCGCGCGGCATCGATGTACGCCGCGTACTGCTGAAACCGGTCAATCACAATGGCCTTAAAATCACCTTGATCGAAGAGTTCAAACGCCGCGCGCAGCTCACCGCCACGCGCGCTGCCATCGACGATAAACCGATCCGCTGTTTATACGCGGAGGACAATGCGATCAACGCAAAAGTGCTCGCCGGCATGCTGACCAAACTCGGCGTCGATGCCGTCGGCGTCGGCAATGGGCAGGAGGCGGTGGAAGCCATACAGCGTGCGAAATTCGATATCGTGCTGATGGATTGCGATATGCCGGTGATGGACGGCTGGGAAGCGAGCGAGCGCATTCGCGAGATTTTTCGCAATCGCGGTATGCCCGCGGTACCGATCATCGCGCTGACGGCGAATACCGTAGAAGAGCTCGGCGAGCGTGCGCGGCAGCCATTGATGGACGCGCATCTGGTCAAGCCGATCCATTTGCAGGAACTGCGAGCGCTGCTCGAAAACTGGACCGGCAAAATTATTGCTACTGAAAAACTATCGCACCCGAACAACGTGAAACGTTAAACCTCAAGGAGCGCGCATCATGCCGACAAGACATCTTTCGCAGATCGATCGTTTTTCGTTAATCGACCGGGCGCTATTGCAGTTCGATCGAGCGCTGCACACCCTGGTCCCCGGCTCGGTACAATCGGAACGCCCCATCCCCCCCCCCCCCCAACCAGACAAATTTCTGAAGCCCGGA
>CBFHCK010000239.1:0-4507 GCA_965653955.1 uncultured Spongiibacteraceae bacterium | reverse complement strand
TTGATTTTGCCGACCTGCAATGTTTCCTGCCCTTCGCCATGACCGCGCACTTCAGCGGATGGCGAATACACGCGTAGGTATTCGCAATTCAATGTGTAATTTTCGTTATTCGGATATTTCAGATCGAGCGTTTTTGATTGACGGTGCAATTCGATGCCGATCGGCACGGGAGATTTTTCGTTCATCATTATTCGCTCAGCGGCGCTCCATCGTAACGTGTCGGCCGATTTTATCCGGCGCCGGTAATTTTTCGTGCTCTGCGGCGATTGATTTCAAATGCGCAAAAAATTCAGTCGGAATATTCGCCGCTCGACGCGTATTCAGATCGACATAAATATCGAGCTGTTCACCAACTGCGGCGCGATGGCCTTTATCCGCATTAAATACTTCATGATAGAAATGCAGACGTTTCTCGCCGACCGCCAACAAACGCGACGCTACTTCAATGCGATCGCCGACGCGTAATTCGCGCTCGTAAACCAAATGGCTTTCCACCACCGATTTGCCGCAGCGCTGGGTGTTTACGTAGTCCTCGGTGAAACCAATCGCCTGACTGAACAGTGAATGCGCGTTATAAATCACGATCGTGTAGTAACGCGCATTCATGTGATCGTTCATGTCGATCCATTCCGGCGGAACAACAGTGGAATACTCGCGAAATGGCGCGGCGATCATTGGAAAATTCCTTCAATAAATACGGCTTTATAAAATAAAACGACTCAGATCTTCGTCGCGAGCGAGTTCGCCGAGTTGCTTATCGACATATGCGCCATCGATAACTAATTCGCTATTTTCAGCGTCGTTTGCCGTAAATGATGCCTCTTCCAGCAATCGCTCGATCACGGTGTGCAGACGACGCGCGCCGATATTTTCAGTGCGCTCGTTTACTTCCCACGCAATTTCCGCAATGCGCCGAATACCATCCGCCGTGAAGCGCGCCGCCAACCCATCGGTGGCGAGTAGCGATTGATATTGCTCGGTCAGAGATACATCCGGCTCGGTCAAAATGCGCACGAAATCTTCGCTTTTCAGCGCATCGAGCTCGACGCGAATCGGCAAGCGACCCTGCAATTCCGGAATCAGATCGGACGGCTTCGATAAATGAAATGCACCCGATGCGATAAACAAGATGTAATCGGTTTTGATCATGCCGTGCTTGGTCGATACGGTCGAGCCTTCGATCAGCGGCAGCAAATCGCGCTGCACGCCTTCGCGCGACACATCGGCACCGGCGGTTTCGCTGCGACGACAGACCTTATCGATTTCATCGAGAAACACGATGCCGTTTTGTTCGACCGACGCAATCGCGCGCGCCTTCAATTCTTCTTCGTTGACGAGTTTCCCCGCCTCCTCTTCCTGCAATTTTTTCAGCGCGGCTTTCACCGTCATCCGGCGTTTCTTCTTGCGATCGGCGCCGAGATTCGAAAACATGCTTTGCAATTGATTGGTCATTTCTTCCATGCCGGGCGGTGCCATGATTTCAACGCCGACCGGTGTCGATGACACTTCGATTTCGATTTCTTTATCGTCGAGTTCGCCTTCGCGCAGCTTCTTGCGAAACAGCTGCCGCGTGCTGGTGTCGTGATCGCTAGCGGGTTCGGTGTTGAAACCAAAACTGCGCGCTGCCGGCAACAATGCGTCGAGCACGCGATCTTCGGCGGCATCGGCAGCGCGTTCCTGTACTTTCTGCATTTCGCGTTCGCGTTGCATTTTGATTGCAGCATCGACCAGATCGCGAATCATCGATTCGACATCACGACCGACGTAACCGACTTCGGTGAATTTGGTCGCTTCGACTTTGATAAATGGCGCATCGGCGATTTTCGCGAGGCGACGCGCGATTTCGGTTTTACCGACGCCGGTCGGGCCGATCATCAAAATATTTTTCGGTGTGATTTCCGCGCGCAGCCGATCATCGAGCTGCATGCGACGCCAGCGATTGCGCAATGCGATTGCGACGGCGCGTTTGGCTTTCGCCTGACCGACGATATGTTTGTCGAGTTCCGCGACGATTTCGCGCGGGGTTAAGGATTTTTCGCTCATACGCACTCCAACTCTTCGATCGTGCGGTTGTGATTGGTGTAAATGCAGATATCGGCGGCAATCGCCAAACTTTTTTCGACGATATCGCGCGCGCTCAGGTCGGTACTGTCGAGCAATGCGCGCGCTGCGGATTGTGCGTAAGGACCGCCGGAGCCGATCGCGATCAGATTGTCTTCGGGTTCGATGACATCGCCATTGCCGGTGATGATCAGCGACGTGGTTTTATCGGCAACCGCGAGCAGCGCTTCGAGCCGGCGCAGCGAGCGCTCGGTGCGCCATGCTTTCGCGAGTTCGACCGCCGCGCGCACCAGATGTCCCTGATGTTTGTCGAGCTGGCCTTCGAATAATTCGAACAGGGTGAACGCGTCGGCGGTGCCGCCGGCGAAACCCGCGAGCACCTTGCCGTGATGCAGGCGCCGCACCTTGCGCGCGTTGCCTTTCATGATGGTGTTGCCCATCGATACCTGGCCATCGCCGCCGATGACGACGCGATCTTTGCGCCGCACCGAGAGAATGGTTGTGCCGTGATACTGTTCCAAGATGGATGCTCTCCGAGATCGACGGCGCAGACGCGCCGCGTGGGACAGTTCGAGATGGGGATCGGTGACCGGGATTTCAATGCGAAATTGCGACCACCCCCTTTTCGATTAAGGGGATGGTGGAAGAACTTTCCCTAAGGCTTTTGCTTCAGCAGCAGCGATTCGATACCGGCAGCACTCAGCTGATCGCGCGCCTTGGTCAGTTGTTCGCGCGTGACGAAAGGCCCTGCCTGCACACGAAACCACGGTTCGCCGTTCGCCACCACCGACTCCACCTTCGCCTGCAACCCCAGCCCTGACACTTGCGCACGCCGACGTTCGGCTTCCTGCGATGAGCGGAATGAGCCGACCTGTAACAGCAATTGTTCGCTCGGCGCAGCGGCGGTTTGGTCCTGCGCGGCCTTCGGCTTTTCGGCGGCTTTGATGGCTTCGCGCTCGTTCGGCACGATCACTTCGCGTTCCGGCAGTAACGTGTAGAAATCGAATTTTGTCACCGTTTTTGCGTCGGCCGGCGCCACTTCCGCCGGCTTTTCGTCTTTCGAGGCGATGGCTTTCGGCGGCTCTTCCTTGGCAACCGGCAACCGTTTAACCGCTTTTTCCGCCGGCGCGCTGTTTTCGGCGACTGCCGGTTGCGGGCCTTGCGCCAGCTTCACGATGAACGCCACGAACAGACCGATCGCCACGCCAGCCGCGAGCCAAACCCACCCCGGTACCGTGCGTTTCTCGGGGCGCGTGGTCGGTGAAGCACCGCGATGTTTGTTGTTTTTCTTCTGCGGCTGCTGATTTTGCCGGCGCGGGTTGTACTGCGGGCTAGGCATCAAGTATTGCGGGCTAGGCATACGATTTTTCCTAATAACTACATTTCCGCGGGCGCGGACACGCCCAGCAGATCAAGACCGTTGCGCAGCACCTGCCGCGTCGCCACTGCCAGCGCGAGCCGCGCATCGCGCAGCTCGGCATCTTCGACGAGAAACTGCTGCGCGTGATACCAGCCATGCAGAAGGCCGGCGAGATCGCGCAGGTATTGCGCGATCAGGTGCGGCTCGAGATTGCTCGCCGCCGTCGCCACCGTCTCGGGATAGCGAGCGAGATGGTTCAGCAGTGTCTGTTCGTATTCGCTGTCGAGCTTTTCGACATGGGCGAGCCCGCGTGCTTGATCCCACGCGAGATTTTTTTCCTGCGCCTGCCGCAACACACTGCACACCCGCGCATGCGCGTACTGGATGTAATAAACCGGGTTGTCGTTGGTCTGCGCACGGGCGAGATCGATATCGAACGTCAGTTGCGAATCGGCACGGCGCGCGGCGAGGAAATAACGCGTCGCATCGCGGCCGACTTCGTCGATCAAATCGCGCAGCGTCACGTAGCTGCCGGCACGCTTCGAGATTTTCACCTCTTCGCCGCCACGCATCACCGTGACCATTTGATGCAGCACGTAATCGGGCCAGCCCTGCGGAATACCGATATTCAACGCCTGCAAACCGGCGCGCACGCGCGTGATCGTGCTGTGGTGATCGGCGCCCTGCTCGTTGATGACGCGCTGAAACCCGCGCTGCCATTTGCTGACGTGGTACGCGACATCGGGCACGAAATAGGTGTAGCCACCTTCGCGCTTGCGCATCACACGATCTTTGTCGTCGCCGAAATCGGTGGTTTTCAGCCACAGCGCGCCGCCGTCTTCATAGGTGTGGCCGCTCGCGATCAGCTGTTGCACGGTCTCTTCGACTTTACCTTCGCTGTACAACGACGATTCGAGGAAATAAACATCGAACTTGGCGCCGAATGCGCGCAGATCGAGATCCTGCTCGCGGCGCAGATACGCGACCGCGAACTCGCGGATCGCATCGAGATCGTCGGGATCGCCAGCGCCGACGACATGGCGGTCATCGGCGTCGATTTTTTCTTTCGCCATGTACGCATCGGCA
>CBFHCK010000238.1:0-4525 GCA_965653955.1 uncultured Spongiibacteraceae bacterium | reverse complement strand
TATGTGTTCATCTATATCCAACGTTGCCACACGGGCAAACCCCGCGTCACTTCGTGAAGTCAAGGCAATCGATTAAATCGATTTGTCATGCAAAAACATTGTTTGTCAGGATGCTGTGGGCAACGCCGTCTGCGCAGTAACAATGTCCTATCAATGCAGGGCTTTACTTGGGCAGGTGACACCCCTTATCAGGTGGAAAAACAATGCAAGACAACCCAGCCGGGCATAAAGGCACGATGGAGCTGCTTTGGCGCAGCTCACAGCTATCGGGCGGCAATGCTGCCTATATTGAAGATCTCTACGAAACCTACCTGACCGATCCAAACTCGGTGCCGGAGCAATGGCGCGATTATTTCGCCAAGCTGCCGCGTGTCGACGGCAATATTGCCCAGGATATTCCGCACTCCGCCATTCGCGATCAATTCGCCCAGCTCGCGCGCAAGCGCGTCCATGCGGGCAATGGAGCCGCTGACCCGCGAAGCACGGAGAGCGAGCGCAAGCAGGTGCGTGTGTTGCAGTTGATGAGTGCATATCGTCAGCGCGGCCACCAGAAAGCGAAGCTCGATCCGCTGGGTTTGTGGCAGCGCGATGCGGTACCCGACCTGACCTTGGAGTTTCATCAACTCAGCGCCGCCGATCTCGATACCGCTTTTCAAGTCGGCCGTTCTTATTTCGGCAAAGAGCAGGCGACGCTGCGCGAAATCATCGACGCACTGGAACAAACCTACTGCACGACGATTGGCGCCGAGTTTCGTCACATCATCGCCACCGAAGAACGGCGTTGGATCGAACAGCGGATGGAGAGCGTGCGCTCGAAACCCGATTTTGGCCGCCAGGCGCGCCAGCATCTGCTCGAACGGTTGACCGCCGCCGAAGGTTTGGAAAAATCGCTCGCGTCGAAATATCCGGGTACCAAGCGTTTCGGTCTCGAAGGCGGCGAAAGCCTGATTCCGATGCTCGATTCGATGATCCAACGCTGCGGTTCGTACAGCGCGAAGGAAATGGTCATCGGCATGGCCCACCGTGGCCGTTTGAATGTGCTGGTCAATATTCTCGGTAAAAGCCCGGCGGAGCTGTTCGACGAGTTCGAAGGGCGTGCCAATTATGTCGGCTCCGCCGACGTTAAATACCACCAGGGTTTTTCATCGAACGTGATGACTCCGGGTGGCGAAGTGCATCTGGCGTTGGCGTTCAATCCATCGCATCTGGAAATTGTTTCGCCGGTTGTGGAAGGTTCGGTGCGTGCACGCCAGGATCGTCGCGGCGACGAAGTCGGCGATAAAGTCGTGCCGATTGTGATGCACGGCGACGCTGCATTCGCGGGCCAGGGCGTTGTAATGGAGACATTCCAAATGTCCCAGACGCGTGGCTACAAAACCGGCGGCACCATCCACATCGTCATCAATAATCAGGTCGGTTTCACCACCAGCGATCCGCGCGATTCGCGTTCGACCGAATATTGCACCGATGTCGCGAAAATGGTTCAAGCGCCGATTTTCCACGTCAACGGCGACGATCCGGAAGCGGTGTTGTTCGTTTCGCAACTCGCGGTCGATTATCGTCAGGAATTCAAGAAAGACGTGGTGATCGATCTGGTGTGCTATCGCCGTCGTGGTCACAACGAAGCCGACGAGCCGTCGGCGACGCAGCCGCTGATGTACGAAGCAATCAAAAACCAGCCGACCACGCGCGATCTGTATGCAAAGAAATTGATCGATGCCGGCGTGATCAGCAAGGAAGAGGACGATCGCTTCGTCACTGAATACCGCGAAGTGCTCGAAAGCGGCGAGCATGTCGTCAAGAGCCTGGTGAAGCAGCCGAATTCCGCACTGTTCATCGATTGGCGCCCGTATTTAGGCCACGCCTGGACCACCGCCTGCGATACCCGCATCGATCCGAAGAAGCTGCTCGATATTGCGCAGCGCGCGAATTCGGTTCCCGATGGTTTTCTCGTCCAGCGGCAAGTCGCAAAAATTTATGAAGATCGCCAGAAGATGGCTGCGGGTGCGCTGCCGATCAACTGGGGCTTCGCTGAAATGATGGTGTATGCCACGTTGCTGGAAGCGGATCATCAAGTGCGGTTGACCGGCCAGGATGTCGGTCGCGGCACGTTCTCGCATCGACATGCAGTGCTGCATCATCAGAAAGACGGCAGCCGTTACATTCCGCTGCAGAATCTGTCTACCAAGCAACCTGCGTTCGCGATTTACGATTCGCTGCTGTCTGAAGAAGCCGTGCTCGCCTTCGAATATGGCTACGCGACGACGATTCCGAAAGCGCTGGTGGTGTGGGAAGCGCAGTTCGGCGATTTCGCGAACGGCGCGCAAGTGGTGATCGACCAGTTCATCACCAGCGGCGAGCATAAATGGGCGCGGTTGTGCGGGTTGACGTTGTTACTGCCGCACGGTTACGAAGGTCAGGGTCCCGAACACAGCTCGGCGCGACTCGAACGCTTCCTGCAGTTATGCGCTGAGCACAACATTCAGGTGTGCATGCCGACTACGCCGGCGCAGGTTTTCCATATGCTGCGCCGTCAGGTGATTCGTCCGCTGCGCAAACCGCTGGTCGTGATGACGCCGAAAAGTCTTCTGCGTCACAAAGAAGCGGTGTCGACGCTCGAAGAGTTGGCGCACGGTTCGTTCCACACGGTGCTCGATGACAACGATGTTGTGGCTCCGGAGAAAATCACTCGCTTGGTGTTGTGTAGCGGCAAAGTGTTTTATGACGTGCGCGAAGTGCGCCGCGAACGCAAACTCGACGATATTGCGATCGTGCGGCTTGAGCAGCTTTACCCGTTCCCGGAAGAAGATCTCAGCGCCGTATTCGCGCGTTATCCAAACGTTAACGAAGTGGTCTGGTGTCAGGAAGAGCCGATGAATCAGGGTGCGTGGTACAGCAGTCAGCACCATATGCGTCGCGTTATCAATCGCCACAATCGTTCGCTGTATCTCGAATACGCGGGCCGCGATGCATCGGCCTCCCCAGCGGCAGGTTATATGGCGTTGCACCTTGCGCAGCAGGAACAGTTCATCAAGCAGGCGTTGAAAATCGACTAACGGCAAATGCTGAATTAAGGAATTCGTATGAGCATAGAAATCAAAGCCCCGACCTTTCCCGAATCCGTTGCCGACGGCACGATCGCGACGTGGCACAAGAAAGTGGGCGAGGCGGTTAAACGCGACGAGCTGATTGTCGATATCGAAACCGACAAGGTAGTGCTTGAAGTGGTCGCACCAGCGGATGGCTCGCTGGTCGAAATTTTGAAAAACGAAGGCGATACCGTACTGAGCGAAGAACTGATCGCGCACTTTAAGGAAGGCGCCGTTGCGGCTGCAGCTGCGCCATCGCCGGCACCGGCAGCCGCTGCGGCGGCGTCAACTTCGGCCAGCGCTGAACAGAAACTCGCACCTGCCGCACGCAAGCTGATCGAGGAAAATAATCTCGACGCCAATGCCATCGCAGCCACCGGCAAGGGCGGTTTGATCACTAAAGAAGATGTGGTTAAACATCTCGGCGATAAAGCGGCGGCACCAAAAGCCGCTGCGCCAGCGCCTGTTGCGAAAGCCGCTGCTCCGCAGCCGGTGTTGCTCGGCGACCGTATCGAAAAACGCGTACCGATGACCCGCCTGCGCGCACGTATTGCTGAGCGTTTGCTCGAGGCGTCGCAAGGCACCGCGATGTTGACCACGTTCAATGAGGTCAACATGAAACCGGTAATGGAATTGCGTAGTCAGTACAAGGATCTGTTTGAAAAGACGCACAACGGTACGCGCCTTGGCTTCATGGGCTTTTTCGTTAAAGCCGCATGCGAGGCACTGAAACGATTCCCGGCAGTCAATGCTTCAATTGACGGCAACGACATCGTTTATCACGGCTATCAAGATGTCGGCGTCGCGGTTTCCACCGATAAAGGCTTGGTGGTACCGGTGTTGCGCGATGCCGATCAAAGCTCCATTGCTCAAATCGAAAACAAGATTCGCGATTTTGGCCTGCGCGCACGCGATGGCAAACTCGGTCTCGAAGAAATCCAAGGCGGCACGTTTACGATCACCAACGGTGGCGTGTTCGGCTCGCTGATGTCGACGCCGATTCTGAACCCGCCGCAAGCTGCGATTCTTGGCATGCACAAGACACAGGATCGCCCGATGGCAGTGAATGGTCAGGTTGTCGTGCTGCCGATGATGTATTTGGCGCTGTCCTACGATCATCGTTTGATCGATGGCAAAGAAGCGGTGCAATTTCTCGTTACCATCAAAGAGCTGATCGAAGATCCAGCGCGCATTCTGCTCGAAGTGTAATTACGGTGAGGTCATCGCGGTAGCGCGGTGGCTTTCCAATAACCGCTGCAAAGCGGTCAACCGCAATAATTCAGGAATCGAACAATGGCTAAATACGATGTCGTGGTAATTGGTGCCGGTCCCGGCGGTTATGTTGCAGCGATTCGCGCCGCGCAGCTCGGGCTGAAAACATTGTGTATCGAGAAAGGTAAGAACAAATTCGGTAAACCGTTTTTTGGCGGCACCTG
>CBFHCK010000237.1:0-4546 GCA_965653955.1 uncultured Spongiibacteraceae bacterium | reverse complement strand
GGTATGAATTAGCGATCATCTGTTGTATTTTTCCTTTTTACAACTCTATTTCAAATTTGATTGGACTCTCAAAGTCATCGGTTCTTATTGGTGCCTTTCCAGAATTAGAGATTTTTATGATCGTTAGATAGGCCTCGCTTAATTCAGATTCCCCATTATTAAATTGGAACTCTGGCCAGCCATCCTTAAACTCCTCTTTGTCGAATATTTTTTGCTCTGCGACTACAGAGTAGTCAATCGCTTTTTTTTCTTCGAACAAAGATCCCCACATCGGAGCCAACAAAAACAATAGAACGGGGATAAATAATGTTGCCCCCCAATTTATAATTTTCTCTACATTATTCATTGTTATTTGCTCTTTGTGGTTAAAGCCTACAATGAGGGCGATTGCGCTATCTCACTTGATACTTCATTCACTCGATTTCATTGTTTAAGCGATCGCCAATTTTCTTGAAAGCCAGCAATTAAAACTCATCGCGTTAATTAAGCGCGTCCATTTAATCCGCATGCCGATCACTAATCCCCAACAAATACAAAATTCCATCGAGACCGAGCGTCGAGATCGATTGTCGCGCCGATTGCTTGACGATGGGCTTCGCACGAAACGCGATGCCTAAACCGGCGATGCTCAGCATCGGCAAATCGTTCGCGCCGTCGCCGACTGCGATCACCTGTTCGAGTGAAATACATTCTTTCGCGGCGATTTCGCGCAGCAGTGCCGCCTTGCGTTGACCATCGACAACATGACCGACGACATCGCCGGTCACTTTGCCATCGCGAATTTCCAGCTCGTTGGCGAACACGTAATCGATGCCGAGTTTTTGCTGTAGATATTGGCCAAAGTAATTGAAGCCGCCGGAAAGGATCGCGGTTTTGTAGCCCATTTTTTTCAGCGTTGTCACCAGGCGTTCCGCGCCTTCATTCAAACGCAGCCGCGTGGCGATTTCCTCGAGTACGTTTTCGTCGAGGCCTTTCAATAAGGCGACGCGTGCGCGGAAGCTGGCAGTGAAATCGAGTTCGCCGCGCATGGCGCGTTCGGTAATTTCCGCGACCTGATCGCCGACGCCGGCAGCTTTCGCCAGCTCGTCGATGACTTCGGCGTCGATCAGTGTGGAATCCATATCGAATGCAACCAGACGACGATTGCGGCGGAACATGGTGTCTTCCTGATACGCGACATCGATATCAAGCTCGCTCGCCAGCGTCATACAGCGGCGGCGAAATTCATCGTTGTCGAGCGGGCCGCGCGCGGAGATTTCGACAGAGGCTTTCGTGTTTTGAATTTCCTCTGCTGATGCATTGTTCGTTAGCGGTACACGGCCGGACAAACGATCGATACGATCGATGTTCAAGCCGAATTCGCAGATGATGGCGCTGACACGGGCAATATGATCGGCGGTAATTTTGCGCGCCAGCACGGTGATGATATGTCGTGCCTTGCCCTGCCCCGACACCCAATGCTGGTAGCTCTCTGCCGAGATCGGCGTGAACCGAACCTGCAAGCCCAGCTCGTGACAACGGAACAAAATGTCTTTAAGCAGCGGCGATGATTCCGCCGTGGTCGGCACTTCGATCAACATCCCCAGCGACAAGGTGTCGTGAATTACCGCCTGACCAATATCGAGTACGTTGACATCGAACTGCGCGAGTATCGCGGTCAGCGACGATGTCACGCCGGGGCGGTCGGCACCGGCAATATTGATCAGAATAATTTCGCGCACAGCGCTCTCCACGGTTGAACTTATTCAGCGGTTTGATTAGCCACAGTCGGGCGCGGCTATTGTAGCGGCGGCGTCGCACAAGACCAAACGTGAAGCGCTGCGTATACTAAGCCGCGCCGCCATCGCGGCCTCGTCAAAACAATCAGAATGGATTATCGATTCACCATGCGCTCGATCTGGTATCGCCTCCCGCTCGCTTTGAAAATCGCTGTGCCTATGGCGTTGCTCAGCCTGCTCAGCGCGCTGGCCATCGTCGGCGTCACGCAATACGCACAGCAACAAATTCTGCATGAACGTACCGATCAACTCGGGCAGGCATTGGCGTCCCGATTGGCAGTCGGTGCCGCCCGCCCGCTGGTGCAGAACGATGCGGTGAGCCTGCAAGCGGCGCTCGCCGGATTTGCTGAAGAAGATGTCGTGCAGCGTGCCGTCGTGTTTAACACGAAGGAGCAACTGGTGGCTGCATCCGGCGAAGAAAAGCCGGAGAGCTGGGATTATTCGGCCACCATTCATTGGCAGGACAGCGTGGTCGGGCGCGCGGTAGTGAGTTTGCGCCCCGCCGATGATGGCGCGCGTTATCCACATCTCGGCGATTTATTGATTCTCGCGCTGAGCCTCGGTGCCGTCGGTGCCTTGATCGGCGTAATGCTCGGCAACCGCGCCGAGGCATTGCTCGAAAATCTAACGCGAAAACTCAGCGGCGAGCAGATCGATCTGGATTATCGCGGTACCGATGCATTGGCGCGCGTACTCGATACGCCTCCGCCGCCGCTGCTGCAGCCCGAGCCGGTTAAATTCGCCAACGGCATTCTGATGTTGCAGCTCGTCGTGCCCGAGCCAACACCGGAAAAATGCGCACGGGCGCTGGCGCTCGCCGAATCGCTGGGCTCTGTATACGGCGCACAGACACAAATTACGCGCGATGGCGGCATCACTTTGCGCATCAATGCCGATGACGAATTTGAAGGACCATTCCGCGCGATATGCTGCGCCGAATTGCTGCTTCGACTCGGCGAAGATGCAGGTTATCGCATTGCAATTGCAGCGCTCGCGGCAATCGATGTCGGCAATCAATGGCAGGAACAACACATTATCGAGCGCTTACAACGCGCCGCAGAATTTTCCAGCATCGATTGTCGCTTATTAGTCGACGGACAATTGCAGCGCCATCCGACCCTAGGAGAGCGTTGTGTATTGATCGAAGCGAACGATAATTTCTGGCAGGTCAGCGCGCTGGTTTCGCCGTATGACACGCTGTTGGAACGTCAGCTCAGTACGTTGCGCGCACTCGACAGCGAAAAGCCCTCTCACTAAACTCGATCGCAGCGCTCCTCTTGAAAGAATCTCTGAAAAACGTAGCGAGCGAAGGCAGGTGGAGCGCCGCCGGAGCGCAGAAAGCGCAGTTTATATGCGAATAAATGAGCATTTCGAGCACCGCCGGTGCTCCAGATGCCGAGCGCAGTAGTTTTTCAGAGATTCTAAACGTCGCTCGGACGGTTCCGGGCGCTTACGTGAGATCACACCATGTCCAACAATTCCGGCAAGCGCCGCTTTGCGCGCATCGATCGTCTACCTCCCTACGTTTTTAATATCACCGCCGAACTGAAACTCGCCGCGCGTCGTCGCGGTGAAGACATCATCGATATGAGCATGGGCAACCCCGATGGCGCGACGCCGCCGCATATCGTGGCGAAACTCATCGAAGCGGCGCAGCGCCCCGATACGCACGGCTATTCGGCATCGAAAGGTATTCCCCGCTTGCGGCGCGCCATTTCGCATTGGTATCGCGATCGCTACGACGTCGAGATCGATCCCGATTCTGAAGCGATCGTAACGATCGGCTCGAAGGAAGGTCTTGCGCATTTAATGTTGGCGACGCTCGATCGCGGCGACACGGTGCTGGTGCCGGATCCGAGTTATCCGATCCATATTTACGGCGCGGTGATTGCCGGTGCCGATATCCGCTCGGTGCCGATGTCGCCCGATGTCGATTTTTTTGCGGAACTGGAGCGCACGATTCGCGGCAGTTATCCGAAACCGAAAATGATCGTGCTCGGCTTTCCGTCGAATCCGACCGCGCAATGCGTCGAGCTCGAATTTTTCGAACGCGTTATCGCACTCGCGCGCAAGCACGATATTTTTGTCGTGCACGATCTCGCGTATGCAGACATCGTATTCGATGGCTGGAAGGCGCCGTCGATCATGCAGGTGCCCGGTGCGAAAGATATTGCGGTCGAATTTTTCACGTTATCGAAAAGCTACAACATGGCGGGCTGGCGCATCGGCTTCATGGTCGGCAATCGCGATCTGGTCAACGCGCTCGCACGCATCAAGAGCTATCACGATTACGGCACGTTCACACCGTTGCAAGTCGCTGCGATCGCCGCGCTCGAAGGCGATCAACAATGCGTAAAAGACATCGCCGCGACTTATCAAAAACGCCGCGATGTATTGGCGAAAGGTTTGAAAGAGTCTGGCTGGCCGATCGATGTACCGAAAGCATCGATGTATATCTGGGCGCGCATTCCCGAACCGTATCGCGCGCTGGGTTCGCTCGAATTCGCCACGCAATTGCTCGCGAAAGCGAAAGTGTCGGTATCGCCGGGTATCGGCTTCGGCGATTACGGCGATGAATATGTGCGTTTTGCGTTGATCGAAAACGAAAATCGCATTCGGCAGGCGATTCGTGGAATTAAAGCGATGTTTCGTGCGGATGGATTAATTAAAAGCGCGGCCACCTAGCCGCGCGTTTTTATTTCTATTTATTCGACAACCGAAACCCCATCCACCTTCTGAAATCCGCGCGGCAGCTTATTGCCGCGCCG
>CBFHCK010000236.1:0-4565 GCA_965653955.1 uncultured Spongiibacteraceae bacterium | reverse complement strand
ATTTCAGCTCGCACAGCTCGACGCTGCCGGCAGCGCAAAAGACCGGCAACCTGACCTTGCGGGCGAACAGTCTGGTGGAAGGGCTCGACTACGACCCGAAAACCAAGCGTATTTCCGGTGTGCGCGTGATCGATCGCGAGACCAAGGAGAAACTGCGCTTCACCTCGAAACTCGTGTTCCTGTGCGGCTCGACCTTCGGCTCGCTGCACATCCTGATGAATTCGAAATCGGAAAGCTTCCCGAACGGCCTGGCCAATCGCAGCGGTACGCTGGGCCAGTACATCATGGATCACACCGACTACATCTCCGCCATCGGCATCACCAACCAGTTCAACGACAAGTACTACTACGGCATTCGCCCGAACGGCATCTACATGCCGCGCTTTCGCAACCTGAACGGCCGCGACAGCGATGTCGATTTCGTGCGGGGCTATGGGTATCAGGGCATGGCATTGTCGGCGGAATGGAAATCGACGGCGATGCAGATACCGGGGTTCGGCGCCGATTTCAAACGCGCGTTGCGCAAGCCGCAAGGCTGGGTGATGGCGCTGGTGGGATTCGGCGAATGTCTGCCGTATAAGGACAATCAGGTAACGCTCGACCCGACGCTGGTCGATAGCTACGGCCTGCCGCAATTGCGTTTCGATGTCGAATACAAAGACAACGAAAAACGCATCCAGAAAGACGCGACCAAACAAGCGACGGCGATGTTGAAAGCGGCGGGCATGACGCAGGTGATACCGCTCGGTATGAGCACTGGCGCACCTGGCATCGCGATTCACGAAATGGGCGGTGCCTGCATGGGACGAGACCCGAAAACCTCGGTGTTGAACGCACACAATCAGGCGCATGACATTCCGAATCTGTTCGTCACGGACGGATCGAGCATGTCGTCCTCGTCGTGCGTGAATCCCTCGCTGACGTTCATGGCGCTGACAGCACGTGCAGCCGACTATGCGGTGAAGCAGTTGAAGGCGGGGAAGGTTTAACTCTAAAAGGGGATAGTCAATGAACTCGATTTCTCGACGTGAATTGTTGGTACTGACGGCTGGCGCTGCCGCCATCGCCACCTTGCCGCGCTCACTTGTGCAAGCCGATCCTCTCGGTTTACCGATAGGCGTGCAACTGTATAGCGTTGCCGCGGAGCTGCGAAAAGATCTTGACGGCACGCTAAGCAAACTCGCGCAAATTGGCTATCGCACTGTCGAACATGCCACTTTTTCCGCCGGTTTGAAAAGCAAACAGCTGCGCGCTGCGCTCGATAAGGCGGGTTTAACTTGTCAGAGCGTCCACTACGGACTGCCGCAATTGCGCGGTGACTTGCAAAAATGTATCGATGAAATGCATGAGCTTGGGGCGAGCTTCGCAGTTTGTCCGTCTCCGTGGTTAGAGGACACATCTCGAATTGCCGCAGCCATGAAGGGCACCTCTCCGGAAAAAGGATTTGGTAAGTTATTGAGCAGCCTGACGCTGGACGATTGGCGTTGGAATGCCGAGCAACTTAACAAGGCCGGTGAAGTGTTGAAAAAAGCCGGTATTCAGTTGGCTTACCATAACCATGGTTTCGAATTCCGCGTTATCGACGGCAAAATCATTTTTGATGAGTTCCTTAAGAATACCGATCCGGATTTAGTTGCTATCGAATTGGATTGCGGTTGGGTTGCGAACGCAGGCCATAATCCTGCGGGATATATCGATCGCTTCTGGAATCGTATTCAGTTGCTGCACATCAAAGATCTGCACAATCGTCCGAGCAATGGCGACGTCGGTCAAATTGCTGGTATTCACGTAGGCGGTGGCTTGCTCGACTGGCCAAGTATCTTTGCTGCGGCTAAACGGGCCGGTGTGAAAGGATATTTTGTTGAGCAGGAGCATCCGTTCCCTGCGCCGGTTTTTGATGAGTTGAAGGCTAGCTACGATTATTTACATCAATTGAGCTGAGCGATTGGAAAAACGAAAGCCGCCATCGAGCGGCTTTTTTTATGGCCGCGTTTAACGTGAATGTCACACAACTGCAGTAATTTGCCGGCTCGTTTCAGTGGTGGGTACGGTCGGTGAATCTCAAAACTATAAATCGCGGTGCGGCCGCGAGTTTATTGCTCGTTTCGGCGCTGTTGATTGCCGCGGTGTTATGGGGATTGAATCAACTGCAAACCACGTACTCAATGGCGCAGGATTATTACCGAATCCGCGAAAATCTGAATGGAAACTGGCGCGCAACGATAGAGGAATATTTATATAGCGGTGACGGGATTGCACTCGATGCCGCGATCAAACAATTGGAAACGATCAGGCGCGACGATATCCCGCGTTTACCCCCTGCATTGCAGCAGCGGTTGACGCCGCAGCTGACGGCTCTACATAAATCCCTCGATCTCGATATGCGCGCAGCCGGTAAATTGGCGGGCGATCCGCAAGCCATTTTGAGTAATGCGGAGAACGATCTACGCGCAGCCATTGCTTCGTTGGCCGAACTTGCGGATAAACATCGATCCCCACTGACGACTGAATATCTAAAAAAAGCAGCGGCGATGAACAGCGGAGTGGCGCAGCTGATTATTGCGCGTCAACGATATTTACAGCATGGCGATGGTGAAGCGAAGAAAAACGTGCTGTTTCATTGGCAAGAGCTTAATAAGCAGCAAAAAGAGTTTTCGGCGCTTCCATCACTGAATATTTACGTCGAAAAACTTATCGATCCGCTCGATGCGTTTTTGCATCAAGAACAAAGCAAGCCGAGTGAGCGCAGCATTGAACTGCGCGCTGAACTGACGTCGGTGCTTACGCGTTATGCTTCCGAACTTGATCGCACCGATAAACAGTTACTTGCGGCGCGGCTGTCGCGCGCGAACGTGCGCAATGATATCCAGGCCATTTCGCAAAACTTCTCCGCGTTCGAAGCCGAGCTTTTGCAGGATCAATCGAATATTCGCAATGGCGTGCGCATCGCATTATTTACGCTGATGTTTGCGGTGCTGTCGTTGTGCTGCGGCTTATTTTGGTTACAACACCGTTTGAGCGAAGTGGCTGTCAGCGTCGGCCAGTTTCTGAATCGGCTGGCAGAGGGCAGGCTGCAAGGACAATTAGATCTGCATAGCCGTATCGAGGAGATCGTGCTTCTCGGCGAATCGGTTACAACGTTGCAGCGTGCGCTGATTGATGTCAGCGATCAGCTCGATTCGCGCAGCGAAGAAGTTGCCGCTGCAAGCGGTACGGTGTTATCGACGGCGGAAGCATTACAACTCAGTATCGGCAATCAGCTGCGGCAGAGTACGTCGGCATCGGTAGTGGTCGACGATATGTTTTCGATTGCGGGTCTGGTCGTGAACGAAGTTGCGGCGGTGCAACGCACAGCCCAAGTCGTTGAGCATACCCTCGATGATGGAGTGCAAATTATCAATCGCGCGGTTTGCGGAATGGCGGAATTAAGCAGCGATATTGCCGCGACGGACAACGCGCTGGCCCAGTTGCAAAACCATGCGGTAAATATTCAGTCGTTTGTCGATCATATCCAGGCCATTGCCGATCAAACCAATTTGCTGGCGTTGAATGCAGCGATAGAGGCCGCTCGGGCGGGCGAGCAGGGCAGAGGGTTTGCCGTCGTCGCGGACGAGGTGCGTACACTCGCGCAGCGCAGTTCGCACGCCACGGTGGAAATCGAGCGCTTGATGGAAAAAATCGCAGAAGCTGCAAACGCATTGAGCGATGTATTGCGTCGGCAGATTACCCGCGCTAATCGGGCCGCGGAAGAAGTGACGGTAGCGGGTTCCGCATATGGCGAGCTGGTGCAGAGCATTACGCGTATTCGTCAGGCAGTGACCGACATTAGCGATCAGGCGCTTAATCAACAGAAGGCTGCCGATGCGGTGAAGTTGTTTGTCGAAGGTGTGGTCGGCGCGGCCGAGCACAGCAGAGTGGGTAGCGAAAACGGCGTGCGGGTCGCGGGAGAGCTGAATCGAATCAGCGAGCGTGTCAGTGCGCTCGCGGCTCGTTTCCAGCATTGCCCCGTTTCCAGTATTGACTAGCTGTTGACGGCATATGCGTTCGAGTACGATGGGTCATCGTACCTATGTTCCTTCTCTCTATTGCGCGAGTCAGATATGACCAAGTGGCAACACCGTTATGCGCACGTCAACGGCATTCGCATGCATTATGTCGAGCAGGGCAGCGGTCCGCCGATTGTTCTCTGCCATGGTTTTCCACATCTATGGTTTAGCTGGCGCCATCAAATTCCGGCGTTGGCGCAGGCAGGGTGGCGTGTAATTGCGCCGGATATGCGCGGTATGGGGCAAACTGACGCACCCGTCGCCATCGAAGAATATGGCGTCGATAAAATCTGCGACGATCTGATCGGCTTGCTCGATGCGGCGGGCATTGAAAAGGCTGTATTCGCCGGCCTCGATTTCGGCGCATTCGCCATTTATGACCTCGCGCATCGCATGCCCGAGCGCGTTATTGCAGTGATCGGTTTGCAAAACCCTGCTGCACCGCATAATCCCGATATCCCACCGCTGACGGAATACGCCGAAATTGCAAAACAGCATTTTCTGCATATCGAATATTTT
>CBFHCK010000235.1:0-4581 GCA_965653955.1 uncultured Spongiibacteraceae bacterium | reverse complement strand
CTTCGGCCTGATCGCCCTGCAGCAACAGCACACATTCGCCACGATCCTGCTGCGATTGAACCGCCCACGCGCGCAATTCGGCGATCGGCGCGCGATGAATCGTCTCGTGCATTTTCGTTAATTCGCGCGCCAGCACGGCGATGCGCTCGCCGCCGAAAACGCTCTCGATATCCGCGAACGCATCGAACAAACGGTGCGGCGCTTCGTAAAACACTAACGTGCGTGTTTCGTGCAGCAATTGCTGCAAACGCTGTTGGCGCGCCTGCATTTTCGCGGGTAGAAATCCTTCGAACACGAATCGATCGGTGGGCAGCCCCGCCGCACTCAACGCAGCGATTGCCGCGCACGGTCCCGGAATCGGCACGACGGTGATATTCGCGCGCTGCGCTGCGTCGACCAATCGATAACCGGGGTCGGATACGAGCGGTGTGCCGGCATCCGAAATCAATGCAATGCTGCGACCGGCTTTTAATTCGTTGAGCAGCGTTTCCAGTTCAGTAGCGCCGCTGTGATCGTGATATGCAACACAGCGTGTTTCGATATCGAAATGATCGAGCAAGCGTTTGCTATGGCGCGTATCTTCAGCGGCGATCAAATCCACCGATTGGAGGATGCTGACCGCGCGCGGTACCATATCGCTCAAATTGCCAATCGGTGTCGCCACCACGTACAACACTGCGTCGCCGGCCAAAGGTTGCTCCCGTGAAATATTGTTTTACCCGCAGGGGTCTTTTTTTGCTGGCTCATCATAACCTCTCGCGTACGCTGAGTGCGGCGCTGCTCGCGCTAAGCCTGACGAGTTGCACGGCACCATCGATGTCGCAGGCCGAAAGCGCAGATGATGTGCAGCAATTGCTCGATCGCGCGCACAGCGTAACGCTCGAACAACGCGCGCCATTCCTGCTCGAAGCGGGCTCGATCGCGATTAAGCACAAGCAATTGCCGCAAGCCCAGCAGGTGCTTAAAGAAATAAACGAATTAAAACTCGATCCAACTCACTACGCGCAGGCACGCGTACTAGCGGCACGATTGGCCCTGCTGCAAAACAAGCCCGCTCAAGCTGTGAGCATCTTGCAAGACCGGCAATTGCTCGAATCGCTCGCACAACTCGACGCCGGGCAGCAGATCGATGTGAGTTTATTGCGCGCCGAAGCGCACGCGGCGAATCGTAATTATTACGCGAGCGCGCAGGAGCGAATATTTGTCGAGCCACTGCTGCAAACAGCGCAAGTGGAAAACAATCGACGCGAAATTCGCGAAGCGTTAATGCAATTAAATGCAATGGAATTACAACAGCGCTTCGAGGCAAGCAAAGACGAGCGCATGCGCGGCTGGTTGCAAACGGCACTCGCGGCAAAATCCCAATCGACGGGAAGCGGCAATGCACAGTGGACTCGTCAAATGCCGGTACCGCTCACCTCCCCTCACGCTCTCGCCGCCAACGCGAGACTGGAAGACCTTCCCGCCGAATCTATTTCGCAAATTGCGCTGCTCCTCCCACTCAGCGGCAAACTCGCGAATTTCGGCGAAGCAGTGCGCGATGGTTTTCTGGCCGCTCGTTACGATGCTCAGCAGCGCGGCGAACACGTGCCGGGCGTGCGCTTTTACGATACTGAAAACACCGGCGTGGTCGCGTTATATCAACAAGCAGCAGCGGATGGGGCCGCACTGGTAATAGGCCCACTCGAAAAATTACAGGTCGCGCAATTTTATGGGCAACAATTATCGGTGCCGCTATTAGCGCTGAACCGAGCCGACCTGCAACAAACGCCGCCAGCCAACCTTTATCAGTTTAGTCTCGCCCCCGAAGACGAAACCGCGCAGATTGCCGACTTCGCTGCGCACAGCAATTATCGTCAGGCATTAGTGATCGCTACTGAAGAGGATTTGCGCTCGCGTGAATTCCAAACACTGCAACAACGTTGGCAATCGCATGGCGGGACGATCATCGCCACCGCGACATTCCACGATCAACAAAGCATGTCCAGTTCGATTCGCTCGGCATTGAGCATTCCACGCAGCGAGGCACGCGCGCGCGAAATGGAAAATCTGCTGAATCGCAAAATCGAATCGGTTCCGCATCGACGTCGCGATGTCGATGTTGTCTTCATGCTCGCGAAACCGGCGCAGGCGCGCCTGATAAAACCACTGCTGGATTTTTATTACGCGGGCGATTTACCGGTGTATTCGACATCGCGCATCTATGGCGGTTATGCGGCGGCTGCCACGCAACGCGACGATCTGGACAAAGTACGCTTCACCGAAATGCCATGGGTGCTACAACAGTCGGAACTTAAACAACGCATTTTGACTGCTCAGCCAGCGAGCAGAAATTATTTGCGCTTATATGCAATGGGCATCGACAGCTTCGGCCTGAGCTCGCGGTTGTCGCAATTGAAGGCCTCGACGAATCCGGTGCAGGCACAGACAGGCAGCCTGAGTGTGGATGCGCAAAACATCGTGCAACGCCAATCGCGTCTTGCCGAAATACGCAACGGCGCCGCGATCGCAGCAGACGAAACCCCATAAACTCCAGTTTTTCGCAGGGATAGCGATGCAAGAAATTAATAGCCGCTCGAATCTGTTGGGCGAGGCGACAGAAATCGCGGCCTCCTTATGGCTGCAGCAGCAAGGACTGGTCAGCATCGAACAGAATTTTCGCTGCAAGGGCGGCGAAATCGATTTGATTATGCTGCATCGCGATCAACTGGTTTTCGTCGAAGTGCGACTGCGCAGCCGAAGCGATTTCGGCAGTGGCGCCGAATCGGTAACGGTGAGGAAACAACGGCGAATTATTTGCGCGGCACGCCACTTTTTGGCGACGTACGCGCGATGGCGCAATTATCCGTGTCGTTTCGATGTCATCGCCGTCGCGACGACAAATCGACAGCGCGATTGGCAGTGGTTTCAAAATGCTTTTCTTGCCGAATAATTTTGCCGACTAAATTCAGGCATCCCGACTAATGAGCAATGCAATGAATTTAACTGATGTTGTAATCGATAATTTTCATCGCCATATCGATACGACGATGCAGATAATCGAAGAGTTGGCGCCGACAATCGCAAGCGCCAGCGAAGTATTAGTCAACGCATTATTGAACGATGGAAAAATTTTGTGCTGCGGCGAAGGTTGTTCAGGACTCTTGAGCCAGCATTTTGCCAATGCCCTGCTGAATCGGTTTCAACGCGATCGGCCCGGCTTGCCCGCACTCGCACTGAGCGGAGACGCGGCCGCGCTCACTGCCATCGCCACCGATTCTTCATTCAACGAAATTTTCGCTCGTCAGGTGCGCACGCTGGCGCAACCTAACGATGTGTTATTAATGATCAGCCACGGCACCGGTAGCGGCACTGCATTACAAACGATTCAATCGGCGCACGATCGCAATATTCGCGCAATCGTGCTGTGTGCAGATAACGATGCGGACATTCGTGCGCTGTTCGGCGCCGACGATATCGAACTGGGGCTAGGTGATGTTTCACGCATGCAGTTCATGGAGTTGGGATTATTGGTTCTGCACAATTTATGTGAACTGGTTGAATTACAAATTTTTGGCAGCGAGGTGTAGTAAATGAATGTAAAACAATTAAGCGCAGTTTTAACGGCGTTAATGCTGCTAGGTGGCTGCACGTCGATTATTTCGGAAAGCAGTGATAAACCGATCGAGAGCGATCCCGGCTCGCGTACGTTTGGCGCAGTCATCGACGATCACACCATCGAAACCACCGTCGGCGTAAATATTCGCAAAGCCGACCCAGCGCTCGATACGGCACATGTGGTTGTCGTCAGCTACAACGGCATTGTGCTGTTAGCCGGACAGGTGCCCTCAGATGAAATGCGTCAGCTCGCCGCTGACGTGGCATCGAGAGTGAAAAACGTAAAAAGCGTGCATAACGAACTCAGCGTTGGCCCGAATGCCAGCGTCGCGGCGCGCGCCAACGACGCGCTGTTGACCACAAAAATTAAAAGCCGACTGTTGGGCACTGCTCACATCAAAGACAGTCGCGTTGAGGTGACAACAGAATATGGCGCGGTGTATTTGCAAGGGATCGTGACACGTGCGGAAGCGGACATCGCCACAAATGCCGCACAAAACACAGACGGCGTGCAGAAAGTCGTGCGGCTGTTCGAATACATCGATTAAACGTTAAACGCGATGCCATCTAAGCGCATCGCGAATTAATTGCTGATTATTTAACTATTTTTAAGCCGGGCCTGCCCGGCTTCTTCTCTTTTTCACCGCCATTTCCGTTGGTTGGAGGCGGGGATTCCGGCCCGATCTCTTCGTGTTCGAAAATCATGCCTCTACCGTTTTCACGGGCGTAGATACCCAGTACTGAATTCATCGGTACGTAGATCTGCATCGCAACGCCGCCAAAGCGCGCATTGAATTCGAGCGAATCATTATCGAGTTTCAAGCCGACCACAGCAGTGGGCGCAACATTCAATACGATCTGGCCATCCTTGACGTAGGCGTTCGGCACTTGCACACCATCGCCATTTGCGTTCACCACTACATACGGCGTGCAATGATTATCGAGAATCCACTCGTAGAGTGCGCGTAATAGGTAGGGACGACT
>CBFHCK010000234.1:0-4607 GCA_965653955.1 uncultured Spongiibacteraceae bacterium | reverse complement strand
GGCTGCAGTCACCCCATAACAATACGTATTCGAGAGGTATTGCTCATGAGACGCGTCGTCATCACCGGCATCGGCATCGTGTCCTGCCTTGGCAATAACGTACCCACCGTCTTGGAATCACTACAAACCGGACGTTCCGGCATCCGGTTCCGCGAAGATTACAAAGAGCTCGGGTTCCGCAGTCAGGTCGCAGGCACGATCGATATCGATTTCGCCAGCTTGATCGACCGCAAGCAATTGCGCTTTATGGGCGATGCTGCCGCTTATACCTACCTGGCAATGCAGGAAGCGATCGCCGATGCCGGTCTCAGCGAGGCGGAAGTGTCGAATCCGCGCGCTGGCATCATCGCCGGCTCGGGTGGCGCATCATCGGCCAATCTGGTCGAAGCCGCCGATATCCTGCGTAGCAAGGGCATCAAACGCATCGGCCCATACCGCGTCACGCAGACGATGAGCAGCACGGTATCCGCATGCCTGGCAACGCCGTTCAAAATCCAGGGAATCAACTATTCGATTTCGTCTGCTTGCGCCACCAGCGCCCATTGCATCGGCAATGGCATGGAGCTGATTCAATCGGGCAAGCAGGACGTCATTTTTGCCGGCGGCGGCGAGGAAGAACACTGGACGCTGTCATGTCTGTTCGATGCGATGGGCGCGCTGTCGTCGAAATATAACGACACCCCCACCAAAGCATCGCGCCCGTATGACGCGACTCGCGACGGCTTCGTTATTTCCGGCGGCGGCGGCATTGTCGTGCTCGAAGAACTTGAGCATGCGAAAGCGCGTGGTGCAAAAATTTATGCCGAAGTCGTTGGCTACGGTGCGACATCCGATGGCTACGACATGGTTGCGCCGAGCGGCGAAGGCGCGAAGCGCTGTATGCAACAGGCGATGGCTGGCGTGAAGGGTCCGATCGATTACATCAACAGCCACGGCACCTCGACACCTGCAGGCGACATTCAGGAACTGCGCGCGATCAAGGAAACGTTTGCGTCGATTGGCCTGCCGCCGATCAGCTCCACTAAATCGCTGGCGGGGCACTCGCTCGGCGCGACCGGCGTGCACGAGGCGATTTATTGCCTGTTGATGATGCAACACAACTTCATCGCTGCCTCGGCGAACATCGAGACACTCGATGCCGAAGCCGATGGCGTGCCCATCGTGCGCACCACACAAACCGGCGTGACGTTGAATCGTGTTCTGTCGAACAGCTTTGGCTTTGGCGGCACTAACGCCAGTCTGGTGCTGGAACGTTTCTCCGAGTAAAACCCAAAGGCGGCGCATCGTTTTTGCGCCGCCTTCTTTCCCATTAAATCCCCGCTAAGACCAGTGTTAAATTCCTAAGACCAGTGTAGAAACGAGCTGCCCTTTCTTAATCGACTGCTGCGGCGACACGATGACCAGCGCATTCGCCCACGCCACCGAAGCGAGCACCCCCGAGCTTTGGTTGGGATAAATATCCACCTCCAACCCATTGGTACCGCCGACGATTCGCGCGCGTAGATATTCCTGGCGTCTACCGGGCTTAAGCCAATCGAAAGCGGCGGGCAATTGCCAAATGGTCGGCTCGATATCGTTGCAACCTTGTAATTTTTTTATGTACGGCTGCGCCACCAACACGAATGTCACGAATGCCGAGGCCGGATTGCCCGGCAACCCGAAAAACGGCGTTCCCCGCATGCGGCCGTAAGCGAGCGGCTTTCCCGGTTTGATATTGAGCTTCCACAGCTTCAATTCGCCGTGTTGTTCGAGCTGCGCGCGGACGTGATCTTCCTCCCCCGCCGAGACGCCACCGGTGGAAATCACGCAATCGGCAACGCTGGCGGCTTGATCGAGCGCCGCCAAGGTGGCTTCCGGGGTATCGACGACGATGCCCAGATCGACGACCTCGCAGCCGAGTGCTTCGAGCAATCCGATCAATAACGGCCGGTTCGAGTTATAGATTTGACCTGGCGCTAACGGCCGACCCGGTTCGACCAACTCATTGCCGGTCGAGAGCAATGCCACTTTGATGCGTCGATACACCGGGATCTCGACAATGCCGCTCGCCGCTAGCAACGCGACATCGGCGGCGGAAAGCGCTTGCCCCTGACGCGCCAATGATTGACCGATATGAATATCCTGCCCGCGCGGACGAATGTTATCGCCGCGGGAAACCGTCGTATTTATTTCGATAGCGCCATCGGATTCGCGACAATCCTCCTGCATGACAACGGCATCGGCATTCGGAGGAATTTCAGCGCCGGTAAAAATGCGCGCTGCCTCGCCCCGTTCCAATGCGTTGCCGACAAGGCCAGCCGCAATGCGTTGTGACACGGTTAACCGACACCCGGGAACAACATCCGCTGCGCACACCGCATAACCATCCATTGCACTATTCGCTGCCGGCGGTACATCGACAAGCGACCATTGTTCGCTCGCGACGATGCGCTCGCGCGCCTGCGCTAATGCAACGATTTCGACATCGGCGACACTGCGGGCATCGGCAATTATTTCCGCGAGCGCAATTTCGATCGGGGTCAATGCCACGCTAATTCGGTTCCGAGTTACCGCGCTCGCGCACGGCCAGTACGCCGACGAAATTGCACGGGCGGCAGCTGCTGTCGAGCTGACTGCGAATAATTTTTTCCCATCCGGTGCGACACGCGTTAGTCGAGCCCGGCACGCAGAAAATCACCGTGTTATTCGCAAGCCCGGCGAGCGCGCGCGATTGAATCGTCGACGTGCCGATTTCGTCGTACGAAATTTGCCGGAATAACTCGCCAAACCCATCGATGGATTTGTCGAACAGCACGGAAACCGCTTCCGGCGTTGAATCGCGTCCGCTAAAACCCGTGCCGCCGGTAATCAGTACGGCCTGAATCGCGGGCTCGGCGATCCAGGCCGAAAGCACCGCGCGAATGCGATAGATGTCGTCGATAACAATGCGTTTGTCGACGAGCTGATGTCCGGCATCACGCAGCGCTTGCGCCAGATATTGCCCGGAGCTGTCGGTTGCTTCGGTGCGCGTATCCGATACCGTTAGTACGGCAATACCGAGAGACTGCGATGGCCCTTGCTGCGCTTTACTCATGGAGTACCTGCATGAATTCGTTTCAGTAAATCGGGGATGGCTTTACGCCAGGTAAGCTGCTGAATGCCAAAGGTGTCCCTGATCAAATGACAGTTCAACTGCGGATAAATGCCACTCCACTCGACGGATGGAGCCGCGGCGATTCGCACGTGATCGACCAGCGGCCAATATTGGCTCGCCGCTGCCAGCACGGCTTCGGCAAACTCATAAGGCGGCGTCGCGTCGGAACTGTTGTAGTGATAAATACCCCAGCATTGCGCGGCACAATCGATCTGATCCGCAATCGCACACATTACGCGGGTCAGGTCATCGACGGCGACCGGACAGAAGCGCGGTTCGCTGGACCCATACACCGTGCCGCCAGCCCGCAACAATCCAAGCAAGCGCATGAGCAAGCCGTCCGGGGCACCCGAAAGAATCGGACCTGCGCGCAAAATGAGGTGTTGCGAATGGGTGGCAATCAGAAACTTTTCTCGCAAAGCTAACGTCGCGCCAATCGCACTGTTGGGCTCGACCTCATCGGCTTCGCGATAACGCTGTTTGCTGCCGGAAAACACTCGACAATCAGATAACAACAAATAAGGCCAGCCACGATCGGCGCAATGCCGTACCACTTGCTTGCATTTGTCTTCGGCGAACGCCGCGGATTCACTGGCCCCGCTGGCGCAATCGATAACGAATAGCGACTCGGCGGCCTCGGTTTCGATGTTAAGCAATTCTTCGCTATGCGCGGCCTCGATCCACTGAACTACATGCGAGCGTTGCAGCAACTGCAGCTTCAGCGATCGCCGCAGTTCAATTTCGCTACAGATAATGACGGTTTTCAAAATTTCTGCCGCTCGCCATACCCCAATACTGATTCCGTCATAAAAATACCGAGCGAATCTCTTACAATCCGCGCCTATATTGATTCCGAGGGTGATAGTTAAGTTTGCCGCATAGTAACGTATCGCCTGAGTGCCGGAAAACCCGCACGGCGCATCGATATTGCGGTCGATACATTCACCGACCTATTCGTTGGACCTGATACTTTTGGAGCATTCATGAAGCGACTCAAGCGCCTGCGATCGCTGTGCCCATCGTGGGAACAGCTGATGAGCAATCGCTGGCTCGCGCGATTTCGTCCGATGCTCGAGCGCCACCCTAAATTGCGGTTGTGGACGCGCAAAGGCGTTTCGACCGGTATTGCGGTGGGCGTGTTTTTCGGATTGTTGCTGCCAACAGGGCAGATGCCCGTCGCGGCGGGAGCCGCGATTCTGCTACGTGCCAATATACCGGCCGCTGTCGGCGGCACATTGGTTACCAATCCCGTGACAACGCCGCCTATTTATTACGTCGCGTATCGACTCGGCAGCTGGATCGCCGCTCATCCGTTACCTAACCACCCCGCACAACCGCTACGCCCGCCGGCAATTTCCGACGATATGTCGATCATTGAACGCATCGCCAGCATTGGTCGACCGCTCCTGCTCGGATTAGCAGTGACGGCCACACTGGCGGGTTTATTGGTTTATGCAGTGATCACGCTGGTATG
>CBFHCK010000233.1:0-4636 GCA_965653955.1 uncultured Spongiibacteraceae bacterium | reverse complement strand
ATGTACCGCCCGCGAGCAACACCACGATCAGGCCGAATAATTCGAGCGCGCGATTCAGCGCGGCGCTATCGCCGCTGAAGCCATCGTTGACGAGCATGCGCAGGCCCTGGCCGATCGACAGCGTGACAATGGCGGTAAAAATCAACGCGAGCGTGGCAGCGGCGATGCGCCAACGATAGGGGCGAAGGTATGGGAATATTTTGGTCAGAACGCCGAGACTGGCCTTGGGTTGCTGCGCCGAATTCAAAGAGAACACCTCAGAAAGAACGGCGCCTATTATCCATGGCGTGGAGGGTGCCGCAAAGGAAACATACCCCTTTATCGCGTGCTTTGAGCACGGAGCACTGCCCAAGCTGGTTGCGCCAAACTTTTAAACCCATTGCTACATCGCGACCGTGTGCTATTACTTGCTCTCGCTTCTTCTAATAACTCACGCTCTCTACTAATAACTAAGCCGTAAGGAACAGCCGTGCCGGCAGATACCGTTTCATCTCTCGTCAAATTCTGCCCGATCGATACGGGCATCAAGGTTCTGAGCAGTCAATCGTTGCGCTGGAGTGCGCCCCATTTGTTCAACGATCCGTTTGAACTCGACTATCTCGCCAAGCCCGAGGTCAGCGCCGAGAGTTTGCTCGATGTACTGCTGCGCGAAGCGTTGATCATGCTGTTCGGACCGGACATGCCGACCGGACGCCACAACCGTTTAGTGAACATCATGGCGCGCTGGCGCGAGCAACAACGGTTCTGCGATGAAGAAGAAGCGCAGGACGTATTGCGCGAACTGTTGGGTCAGATCGCCGAAATTCAGGCGCGGCAAGTCGAGGAATATTTAACGACATGGCGAAACTTCGCCCGCAACGTACGTATCGCCTGCTTCTCGGAAAAACCACATAACGTCAGCTGCTGGCAACGTTTCGCCAATCAGCATCGCGGCATTGCGCTGCGCTTCGAATGTGGCGATGGCACCGGGCTCGCGAAACCGCAACGCGTCAATTATCAAGCAATCGCACCGACGATCACGAACCAGCAGGAACAGCTCGAAATTATTTACGGCCGCCGCTCGGCGCCAACCGCCGACGAATTTCCGACGAAGCATTTAATCAAGGGACGACAAGATCAGGCGGAACAGGAATGGCGCTGTTTCGAAAATTCGCTCGACGATATTCACGACGATCCCGAGCTTTGGTATGACCTGCGCAAATTTCCCGCCCATGAATTGCGCGCGGTTTATTTCGGCATGTTGACCTCGGATCGCGATAAAGAATTGGTCGCCAAACTGATGCGCGCGAATTATCCGACCGCGAAAATTTATCAGGCGTCGATGGTGCCGGGACGGTACGAGATCGAGTTTAGTACGTGGAAGGGATGACCCCTCCGCTTCGCCTTGCTCAGCACCTCCCCTACTACGCAGGGGAGGCCATTCGCCGCCTGTTTAGCCTCTCCCTATGCAATAGGGGAGGTGCCGCGTAGCGGCGGAGGGGTCAAGGGTTAGCGAGAATTGACTGCGCATAGGCCGACAATTCGTGCAAAACCCCGCGCTGCTTTTCACTCAAATCCGCTTGCGCATTCAACTCAATCAGCCGTGTGCGAAATTCATCGAGCACGACACTAGCGCCGTAACTGCGATCGGTCAGACGTGCGCGGCAAAATTCCCGCCAATCGTCGAGTTCATCGCTCGACAATGTTTCCGGAAAATTTCGCGCGCGATAACGGAAAAATATTTCCGGCAGACGCTTGTCCTCGAACACGAACGTTTGCTTGGCAAAATCGCTCGGCTTGGTTTTGCGTATGCGCGCCATCGTGGCGCGATCGGCATCGCCGAAAAAACCGCCGCTATAGAGCATTTGTTCCGGATCGGTCAGCGCCGCGCGCTCGGGCGCGATAAATACCTCGCGCAATTTCGCCGCGAGCGTTTCCACCGCGATCAATTTTTTCACGGCAAGCTCGCAACGCGCGCGATCTATCAGCAAGCGCTGCGCGAGTGCGTCATCCAGCAATTTTTCGGTAACGACAACGGGACAGCGATTGAGTCGAATCGTTTTCAACGGAATGCGCTCGACATCGAGTTCGGCCTGTGCAGTGAAAACGCGGCGACGAATTTCATCGACCGATAAATCGAGCAGCAATTCGGGTTCTGCGCTCAAATCGAAACAGATAATTTCGTTCGCATTGCTAGGATGAATCGCGAGTGGCAATACCAGCGCCGCGCAACCGCGTTCGGTCGGAAACATGCCCGAGATATGCAGCACCGGTTTTTTTTGCGCGATATTCAATAGCGCAGCAACTTCGCGCTTATCGCGCAGCTTGAATAAATAATCGAATAATTTCGGCTGTTTCGCTTTGATCAGTTTCGCGACTGAAACTGTCGCGTGCACATCGGACAACGCATCATGCGCGGCCTCGTGTTTCAAATTATTTGCGGCAGTTAAATGTTCGAGCTTGAACGAGGGCTTGCCATCTTCGTGGTTCGGCCACTCGATGCCATCGGGCCGCAATGCCCGACAGGCGCGCACCATATCGATAATGTCCCAACGCGAATTGCCGTTTCGCCATTCGCGTTCGTACGGATCGTAGAAATTACGATACAGCGTGAAACGCGTCACTTCGTCGTCAAAACGAATGCTGTTATAGCCGACACCGCAGGTGCCTGAAGCATTTAATTCGCGATGAATTTTTGCGATGAATTCGCACTCGCGCACGCCTTCGAGTTGCGCAAGTTGCGGTGTGATACCGGTGATCAGACACGCGTCGGGTTGCGGTAATAAATCCTGCGGTGGCTGGCAGTACTGAACGAGCGGTTCGCCGATGATGTTGAAATCGAGATCGGTGCGAATGCCGGCGAATTGCGAGGGACGATCCTGGGAGGGGTTAACCCCCCAGGTTTCGTAATCGTGCCAATAAAAGGTTTGCACGCAGGCGTCCTTGTCAAAAAATCAGATCAGCTCCAGATGCTGTTCTTCGATTTTCGCTTTCCATATTTGCGGACCGGTTTTATGCACGGATTCGCCACTCGAATCGACCGCGACGGTGACCGGCATGTCTTTCACGTCGAACTCGTAAATCGCTTCCATTCCGAGTTCGGGGAACGCGAGCACTTTCGCCGATTTAATTGCCTGCGCAACCAGATACGCGGCGCCGCCCACAGCCATCAGATAGACCGAGTGGTAATCCTTGATCGCATCGATCGCCGTCTGACCGCGCTCGGATTTACCGATCATGCCGAGCAGGCCGGTTTCCTTGAGCACTTGTCGCGTGAATTTATCCATGCGGGTCGCGGTGGTCGGACCGGCTGGGCCGACAACTTCATCGCGTACCGGATCGACTGGGCCGACGTAATAAATGAAGCGACCGCTCAGATCGACCGGCAATTTCTGACCGGCGCTGAGCATATCGGTCATTTTCTTGTGCGCAGCATCGCGGCCGGTGAGCATTTTGCCCGACAGCAATAACGTTTCGCCGGGCTTCCAGCTGTTCACTTCTTCGCGCGTGACGGTATCGAGATTAACGCGTCGCACACTGTCGCCCACCTCCCACGTGATATCGGGCCAGTCGTTCAAATCCGGCGCTTCGAGTTTGGCAGGGCCGGAGCCGTCGAGTTCGAAATGGGCGTGGCGCGTCGCCGCGCAATTCGGAATGATCGCGACGGCCTTATTCGCGGCATGCGTCGGGTAATCCTTCACTTTTACATCGAGCACGGTGGTCAAACCACCGAGCCCCTGCGCACCGACGCCGAGCGCATTGATCTTATCCATCAGTTCGAGACGCAATTGTTCGCTGCGATTGCTCGCGCCGCGCTCGCGCAGATCCTGCATATCGATGGGGTCGAGCAGCGCTTCCTTCGCGAGTAGCATCGCTTTTTCAGCCGTGCCGCCAATGCCGATGCCGAGCATACCGGGCGGACACCAGCCCGCGCCCATCTGCGGCACCATGTTCAATACCCAGTCGACGACCGAATCCGACGGATTGAGCATTGCGAATTTCGATTTGGCTTCGGAGCCGCCGCCTTTCGCCGCGACATGCACATCGACGGTATCGCCCGGCACGAGTTCGTAGTGAATGACCGCTGGCGTGTTGTCTTTGGTGTTTTTGCGCTCGCCGTCGGGGTCCGACAGGATTGAAGCACGCAGCACGTTGTCCGGATTGGCGTATGCGCGGCGTACACCCTCGTTGATCATGTCACTGACGCCCATGGTGGCGCCGTCCCAGCTCACATTCATACCAACGCGGACGAATACGGTGACGATACCGGTGTCCTGACAGATCGGACGATGGCCGGTCGCGCACATGCGCGAATTAATCAGTATCTGCGCGATCGCGTCTTTTGCGGCGGGATTAGCTTCTTTTTCGTAGGCCTTGTGCATGGCCTGAATGAAATCGACGGGGTGGTAATAGGAGATATATTGCAGCGCGTCGGCGACGCTCTGAATCAAATCGTCCTGACGAATTACGGTCATGGGAAAACACTCCTCAGCAACAACGGATCGGCGTTAAACCCTGTTATTCGCAGGTCACAGCCAATTTGGGTCGCGGGATTCTACACCAGACGGAGCGAGGAATTTGCTGGAATTTAAATGGAGCGCAGAGGAAAAGCAGAGGGGGAAAACGCACTGGAGTCGATATCGACTCCAGTGTGGGA
>CBFHCK010000232.1:0-4639 GCA_965653955.1 uncultured Spongiibacteraceae bacterium | reverse complement strand
GAGACGCGCGATACCTCCTCGCGATTGCGCCACCACCACATGCTGACAAGATTGAAGCCGACTAGACAAGCGAGCACGACCGCCATCGGCGACAACGGCAAATCGACGCCGAAGACGTAATGGACAAAGAGAATCGTCGTGATTTGGCCGATCACCGCGAGCCAGCGCAGATGAATCAGCGGATGCATGCTGGTCAGATCGATGTGACCCGAAAGCGTGGGATTGGCGGCGGGATTCACGACGGACGGCGGGCGTTGGTTATCCGACATGGCGGGCTCTGTGAGTGATCGGGACAAGCATTGATTGAAGCTGGAATCGCGAAGCGATAGCGAATTAGTCGGCGGCCCGAAGTTGTCGCAATCTGCGCTCTTCGCGAGCGACGCGCCAGCCGCCCCACAGCACCATCAGCGCCAGCGCGAACCAAGTCAACGCGTAGCCTAAATGATTATTCGAGAAACGGGTGACGGTCAGGCCGGCGCGCGGCCAATCCGTGCTGTTCGGCATTGCATCTGCATCGACGAAATCCGCATCGACGAAAAAAGGCGCGACGTTTTTTAAATTACGCGCCGCCGCGATCGCCGCTACATCGCGCGAATACCAGCGCTCTTCCGCAGGCTTGTTCTGTCGTAGAAAA
This sequence comes from uncultured Spongiibacteraceae bacterium, assembly GCA_965653955.1. Classification (GTDB taxonomy): domain Bacteria; phylum Pseudomonadota; class Gammaproteobacteria; order Pseudomonadales; family CAMLJR01; genus CAMLJR01. The sequence goes on along the minus strand of CBFHCK010000232.1, from coordinate 4,005 downwards.
CCGCCGCCCGGTTCGCTGATGCGCAATAGCCCGGTTACTTCGGAGGTGGAGGGTAAAGGAATGTTTTCGCGCCAGCCATTCGGGATAAAGCCGCGATTGACCAGCACGATACTGCCGTTGTCGAGTTGGAACGGCGACAACACCCAAAAGCCCGAGCCTAACGTTGTTACAGCCTGCGTATGCGTATCCTGACCCGGCAAAAAGCGGCCCTGCAGCAACACGTGTCGATATTCATCGCGGGCACGGGTGACGTGGGGCCATTCGCTCGGCGTCGGAGCCGGAGTGGCGGGTGCGTGAATTCGGGTTTCGACGCGCTCGATTAAATCGAGCTTCCAGTGCAGGCGTTGCAGTTGCCAGACGCCAAGACTTATCAAACCGATGAATACCGTGATGAAGATCAGACCGAGCACCGCCAGAACGGCGGTGCTGCGCGGTTGTTGAAGCGGTTCCGAACCGTTGACGATCACAATGCGATGGCGGAAACGATCAATGTTCCATGCCGGTCATATCGGGCATCGGCATCATGTTCGCGTTCATGTTGTGCATCACCCACAGCGAGCCGGCCAGCAGGATTACCACAAGCACGACGGTGAAGATCAGCGCCAGCATGTTCCAGCCGCCTTCCGATTTCGCGTTCATGTGCAGGAAGAAAATCATGTGCACGACCATCTGCACCGCGGCGAACCCCAATACGACGAAGGCCGTCGCACTCGCGCTGGCGATGACATTGTTCATCACCAGCCAGAACGGGATTGCGGTGAGGATCACCGACAACACGAAACCGATGACGTAATCGCGCAGGCTGACGTGCGGATGCTCTTCGCCGTGATGATCGTCGTGCGCATCATGGGCGTGAGATGGATGGCTCATGGCAACACTCCCATCAGATAAACAAAGGTGAATACGCCGATCCAGACCACGTCCAGAAAGTGCCAGAACATCGACAGGCAAAACAGGCGACGCTTATTCGGACCGGTCAGGCCAAGCTTGCCTACCTGCGTCATCAGCACGAGCAGCCAGATGATGCCGAACGTGACGTGCAGACCGTGCGTGCCGACCAGCGTGAAGAACGCCGACAGGAAGCCGCTGCGCTGCGGGCCGGCGCCTTCGTGCAGCAGATGGTAAAACTCGTACAGCTCGATGCCGAGGAACGCGAGGCCGAACAGACCGGTGATCGCGAGCCAGGCGAGCACGCCGCCAACCTTGTTCTTCTGCATCGCGATCATCGCGAAGCCGTAGGTGATCGACGAAAACAGCAGCATCGCGGTGTTGACGGCAATCAGTTTCAGATCGAACAGCTCGGCGCCGTTCGGACCGCCGGCATAACTGCGACCGAGTACGCCGTACACCGCGAACAGGCACGCGAAGATCAGGCAGTCGCTCATCAGGTAGAGCCAGAAACCCAGCAGCGTACCGTTCTGCGGATGATGCTCGCCGGAAGCGTCGTGGAAAATCGGACGCCCGTCGGCGTCCGTGGTCGGATATGCGATTGCGTTAGCCATGATGTGCAGCCAGTTGTTGAGTGCGCGCTGCCTCAACCGTCGCCACTTCTTCGGCGGGGATGTGGTAATCGCGCTTGTAGTTGAAGGTATGGATGATGGTCGAGACCAACATTGCCGCGAACGCTACGCCAGCGATCAGCCACATGTGCCAGATCAACGCGAAGCCGCAGATCGTGGCAAAGGTCGAGATCACGAGGCCGGCAGCGGTATTTTTCGGCATGTGAATCGATTTGTAGCCACTGACCGGACGTTCGAAGCCGCGGTTCTTCATGTCGTACCAGGCGTCGGTGTCGTGCACGATCGGTGTGAACGCGAAGTTGTACGCCGGCGGTGGCGACGAGGTCGACCATTCCAGCGTGCGGCCATGCCACGGATCGCCGGATTCGTCGCGCAACGCATGACGATTGCGGAAGCTGACGACGAACTGGATCAGCATGCAGGCGATACCGATGGCGATCAGCACCGCACCGAACGCGGCGATCTGGAACCAGATCTGCAACGAGGCGTCCTCGAAATGGCTGACGCGGCGGGTGACGCCCATCAGGCCGAGTACGTATAGCGGCGCGAACGCCACCCAGAAACCGATCAGCCAGAACCAGAACGAGCATTTGCCCCAGAACTCGTCCAGGCGGAAGCCAAACGCTTTCGGGAACCAGTAGTTGATGCCGGCGAACAGACCGAACACGACGCCGCCGATGATCACGTTATGGAAGTGCGCGATCAGGAACAGGCTGTTGTGCAGCGCGAAATCGGCTGGCGGAACCGCCAACATGACGCCGGTCATGCCGCCGATCACGAACGTGATGATGAAGCCGACCGTCCACAGCATCGGTACGTCGAAACGGATGCGGCCGCGATACATCGTGAACAACCAGTTGAATACCTTCGCGCCGGTCGGGATCGAGATGATCATCGTCGTGATGCCGAAGAAGGAGTTCACCGACGCACCCGAGCCCATCGTGAAGAAGTGGTGTAGCCACACCAGGTACGACAGAATCGTGATCACCACGGTCGCGTAAACCATCGAGGTGTAACCGAACAGCCGTTTGCCGCAGAAGGTCGATACCACTTCCGAGAAGATGCCGAATACCGGCAGGATCAGGATGTACACCTCGGGATGGCCCCAAATCCAGATCAGGTTCACGTACATCATCGCGTTGCCGCCGAGATCGTTCGTGAAGAAGTTGGTGTCCACGTAGCGATCGAGCGACAGCAGTACCAGCACCGCAGTCAGCACGGGGAACGACGCGACGATCAGCACGTTGGTGCACAGCGTGGTCCAGGTGAAGATTGGCATTTTCATCATCGTCATGCCGGGCGCGCGCATTTTCACGATCGTCACGATCATGTTGATGCCCGATAGCGTGGTGCCGACCCCGGCGATCTGCAGCGCCCAGATGTAATAGTCGACGCCCACCCCCGGACTGTAATCAATGCCCGACAGCGGCGGGTACGCGAGCCAGCCGGTCTTGGCGAATTCGCCGACGAACAGTGAGGCCATCACCAGCACGGCGCCGAATGTCGTCATCCAGAAGCTGAAGTTGTTGAGGAACGGGAACGCGACGTCGCGTGCGCCGATCTGCATCGGCATCACATAGTTCATGAAGCCGGTAACCAGCGGCATCGCGACGAAGAAAATCATGATCACGCCGTGGGCGGTGAAGATCTGGTCGTAATGCTCGGGCGGTAGATAGCCGAGGTTTTCACCGAATGCCATCGCCTGTTGCAGCCGCATCATGATCGCGTCGGCAAAGCCGCGCAGCAGCATCACCAGGCCGAGGATGATGTACATAATCCCGATCTTCTTGTGGTCGATGCTGGTGAACCATTCGCTCCACAGATAACCCCACAGCTTCGCCTTCGTAACCCAGGCGATGATGCCGAACCCGATCAGCGCAGTGGCGACGAATGTCCAAACCAGAATCGGCTCGTGATACGGGATAGCCTCCCACGTCAAACGGCCGAATATCAGGCGGGTTAAGTCAAGTTGCTCAGACATAGTGACTCCGTGATTCGCTAACGCGTCGCGCTCGATCAGAAGCGCGACAGGTTGCGGATGTTTCGCCAAACGGCGGGCAATCGATTAATGAGAGTGTTCGTCGGCGGGCGTTGCGGCGGCGTCATCCGCTTTGGCGCCGTGGCCCTGATGATGTTGTTTCGGCGCCATGCCCATATCCATTGCCATCATCTGGTCCATGCACAGGGTTTTGCCGTCAACGCAGCGGTTGAGGATGGTCTTGTACAGATTTGGCGCAACTTCGCTGTAGCGACGGATCGGTTCGCGAGAGCTTGGTTTTGCTAGTTCCAGATAGGCTTCGCGGCTCAGTGCAGTGCCCTCGGATTTGGTTTGCTGTACCCAGCTCTCGAAGTCGGCGTCGCTCATTCCCTTGAACTTAAAGCGCATATGCGAAAAGCCTTCGCCGCTGTAGTTAGCGGAAAACCCTTCGTAGCTGCCGGGTTTGTTCATGACCGCATGCAAAATGGTCTGCATTCCCGGCATCGC
>CBFHCK010000231.1:0-4653 GCA_965653955.1 uncultured Spongiibacteraceae bacterium | reverse complement strand
GCGCCGCCTCTGTCAGTGATTTTTTCCGCAATTCGTCCGACAGAATTTCCACACCGAATGGTCCGGTATACCCCGTCTGTTTTATGCATGACACAAAACCGCGAATATCGAACTGGCCCTCGCCGCATAATTTGCGGTGATGCATGCTGTCTTCGGAAAGGCTGCCATGCACAAATAAATCGGCGTCGTTGAGTTCGACGGCACAAATATATTGCGGCGCCATTTTCTGAATGTCTTCAAACGCCGCGCCCGAACGCACAACGTGCCAGATGTCGAGTAACAGGCCGCCGTTATTTGCGTTGACATCAGCGACAATCGCGAGCGCTGCATCGAGCGTGTTGACGTCGGAGAAGGGAACCATTTCGAGTGCGATAGTGAGTTCGTGCGTTGCGGCTTCCGCACAGAGTTGTCCGAATTCGTCGATCAACCGCTGCTGCGAGCAAAATTCGCCAAATGGCGGTATGACTTTGATATGTCGCGCGCCGAGCGCATCGCCGGCGGTGAATAAATCCCAGCGGATCGCATCGGAAGCGCGTTGGCGTTCGCCGGTCGAGAACCAATCGCCAAGATATTCGAGCTCGATGTGTTTGAGGTGATGTTCGTCGAGCAATTTGCGTAGCTGACGAAAGTTGCCGCGCTGTAGATATTCCTGCAGATCACCGTGCCAGAAACCGATGCCGGTATAGCCCGCTTCCGCTGCCGCCACGATGCGTTTTTCCAGCGCAAAAGGGCTGACATTATTCGCGCTGCCCGGCACGACATTACCGGCGATGGTCCAGCAGGTGGCGATCAAATCCGTTGCGTCAGACATGCGGTGCTCGCAGGTATCGATGACTTGCGCGCAAGCCTAGCACGGGACAATCCATAGCAAAGATCGCATGTACTACAGCGCGCGTTTGCGCTGCAGATCATGCGGATAGTGAACCGATGCACGCCAGAACAGCGCTCCACCGGCGATCGAGAGCGTACTTATCAACAGTAGGCTCAGACGTAACGCCTCGGCCGCAAAACGCGCGGTGAGCAAGTCACTGACCACACCCGCCAACAGCGGCCCCAGCGTGCTGCCTATAAGATTGATGACGACAACCAAAAGAGCGGTAGCCTGCGCACGCTGTTGCGGCGCGACCAATCGCGCCGCGGCGCCGAATGATGGCCCCGCCCATAGCGAGCCAAGAAAGCCTGTTGCCATCGCCAGTATGGCGACCCACGGTATGTGCACATCGCCGAACCCCAACCCCACGCCACCGCCGAGAGTGAACATGGCGAGGAACAGGGGAAACGAAATGAAATAGCCGAGCGCCGGTATACGCAGCTGCCAGCGCTCATCGCGCACGCGCAATTTATCGACGATGATGCCCGCCGCCACGCTACCGGCGATGCCGCCAACCGCCGCACCCATGCTTAGCCAGGCGCCCGCTTGGATTAAGGTCATACCGTGCGAGCGCATGAAAAAGGCTGGCATCCAGATGGCTGCGGCGTAACCGAAGATGTTGAACACGCCGACCCCGAGCGCGAGTAGCCGAAACGATGGAATCGCCCAGCAGCAGCGAATCGTCGTCGCCAGCGATTCACCGCTCGACACTTGAGTAGTCGGGTGGCGTACGCGCCGAGGGCCGGTCAGCCATACCAGCAATGCAATCGGCAGGCCCGGCAATGCCAGCGCGAAGAACGCCGCCCGCCAGCCCCATACGCTGGCAACTGCGGCGCCGCCGAGTAACCCTAAGACCAGCCCAAAATAAGTCCCGGAAGCCACTACACCGAGGGCGCCGGAGCGACGCCGCTCGTCATACAGATCGGCGATGATCGATTGCGATGGCGGCATACCGCCGGCTTCGCCAACCCCGACGATCACACGCGAGAGCGCGAGTTGCGTAACGCTGACGGCCGCGCCACACGCCGCGGTGGCGAGACTCCACAATGCCGCAGCGAGTGCGAGGACGCGGCGCCGCGACCAGCGATCGGCGAGCCGGGCCAACGGCATGCTGAGCAGTACATAACTGAGGATAAATGCCGGCCCTGCGATCAAGCCCATCAGCGAATCGCTGGCGCCGAATTCCTCCTTGATCGCCGGAATCAAAATCGAAAACAGCTGGCGATCCGCATAGCTCAGCGTATTCGCGGCAAGCAGCAGCATCAGCACATAAAACCGGTACTGTCGCGAAACGGACTGCGCAGGCGCTTCATGTGTTCGGTGGGCAGACGGTACAGACATGGCAACTCCTGGGCAGCATTCGTTACGCGAGCGATGCCCTGTTTTATTGGTATTAATCGGAGTGGTGCGTGGGAAAACCGCGCTGCATCACTTGCTGATGTAGCGCGGCGAAGATACCAGACAATCGACTTATAAAAAAATGATGATTAGCGAAGTTGTTGCAGGCGACGGCGTTGCGCCATTAGCAGTACCCAACCGGCCGCGAGCAAACTCAACGCCGCTGGCTCGGGCACACTGGTGGAATCATTGGTAAACATCAGATCGTCGATTAACAGACTACCGCGTCGAAAATAAAACGAACCGATATTCAGGTAAGAAATCGGCGCGCCGGAAAAAGTGACCAACTGTTGATCGCGATAGGGCGTGCTCATTTCTTCGGTACCGCGCCAGCCGTCAGTGGCGATGCTACCCAGCAGACCATCGGCGCCAAACACGTCGATGAAAATAGAATCCTGATTCGCGGACGATACGAACATACTCAACGACGTCGGCAATGAGCCGGTGAAGCGGATCTGCATATCCGGGCCATAAAAATCGGTGATCCCATTAAGCCCTGAGCGCACGCCAGGCACATCGGTAGCGATAGCCGCCGTATCGAAGAGTACACCGAGCGCTGCGTATTGATTGGTGACTGGTGTCGGCTCGCTGGGATCATCGCCCACCAACGGCGGTAAATCATCGAAATTGATCAGCGTTGCGCTTGCCATCGATGCAGCAAAAAAAGTGGCGGCAGCGAACATGGCAGCATGCGCGCAATGTCGTCGAAAACCAGCGGAAAACAGATAAACGAAAGGAAGAGTAAACGCAGTAAAAGGTGTGCGTGAATTTGTGTTATTGGCGCCCATGATCAATCCCTCGCAGCAGCAGGTCGAATAGCTCGACCCGCGCATTTAATCATGGCGATTCAAAATGACCGTGACGGCTGCCGCAGCGTTTTTAGATTTTTATCGCATGTGGAGCAGCAACGTATAAAACTTTGTGCGCTCGGACTATTTGCGGCTAATTCGGGCGCTGCAGACCGACCTGCATATTCCCTGCGGCATCGATGTTGTACACCTGCACGCCATCGAATGGCGCCGCATCGGCATCCAGCGCCACGATACTTTTATTCGCGGCATTGCGAGTCACATCGAGCACTAATTCCACCGCCTGCGCTGGCGTGAAGTGCTGACGAATATCCGCGATGACGTGTTCGTCGATAAATGCCGGTTGCCAAATCATCGCATCGACTAACGTCAGCGCGGCTTTTTGTGCGGCGGTCAAATCGCTTTCCAAATAATGATCGACAGCATCGAGCTGTGTTTCTTTCACTCCAGCTTCCAGAGCACTATATGCCCGCAACGATTTGCACAGCCGGCAATTGTGCTGACGCGCACCGCGCATGCGCACCAGTTCGGTGGTGACAGGGTCGAGCTCGTGCAGGTTGTAAACGACGCGCACGAATTCGAAAAAAGCGGTTTGTATATTGGCGGTTCGTTGCGTTTGCGGCCATTGCGCATGCGGCGAATCGAAAAGTTGTTCGAGCACGCGGCGCAGCCGCGGCACCATATCCGCGACATAAATAGCTTGCGCAACGGGCGTGCTCGCCATGCCAAAAAACGTTACGAATGGCGCGCGCAATGTTTCGTCGAGCGACGATACATCGAGACTGAATTGTTCGGCGAATGCCTGCACGCTGCGCAGCATATCTTCATCGATCGTCGCATTCGCGACAGTCGTTATCAGTGGCGGCAGGGATAATGTATTTGCGCAGGTGTTGCGAATAACCGCAGCCAGCTGAGGGTAATCATCGACATCAGCGGTGGCGGCGATCAAATCGTTCAGCGCCGCCTCGGCCTGCGGCGCATAACATGCCAGTGCTTGCGGTGCAGCGAGCGATGTCCAGGCGTAGATGGATGCACTATTCACATTTCGCTCCAGTGTGGTTCGCCGTTACATCCGTCCATGCGTTACAACGGTTTAATTTCTACCTTGCGCCATTTGATGGCACCGCCGCGTACATTGTTCGGCAATACGCCGTATTGCAACGCAATCACACCCTTGCGCAATTTGGTATCGCGCACGTTGGCGGTTTGCACGCCGTTCAAGGTGACCGTCAAATGCGAGCCGATGGCCGTGATGCGTAAGGTGTTCCACTGTTCGCCGGCAGGATACGGTTGCGCCACCGCTGAGATATGCACGATGGCGCCGGTGCCGAATTGCGCTTCCGGACGCTGGTCGAAAATATTCGCCTCGTAACAGCTGGTATCGGTAATGGTCGAAGCGTCCTCGCAGCGAAAATAAATACCGCTATTGGTGGTGGCATCGGCCCAGAACTCCACTTCAAGCACAAAATCTTTATACGGCTGCTTGGTGACAAGAAAGCCGCCGCTGCCATCGTCGGCGACAATCGCGTCCTCGTCGATACGCCAGTTCGCGCCGCCGACAATGTCGAAATTCTC
>CBFHCK010000230.1:0-4680 GCA_965653955.1 uncultured Spongiibacteraceae bacterium | reverse complement strand
TGTGCAATCGGGGCAGCTCTGCGTGCTCAAATATTTTGAAAGTTCATCGCGCACCATTTGCGATTCTGTTTCGCGATAGCGACGCTCGAAGTTGGGAATCACCCCTTCAAAGCGATGCGTGCGTTGATACACATTGCCGCGGTCGTTGATGTAGTTGAAGCAGATTTCTTCATTGCCGCTGCCGTGCAGGACGGCTTTCTGATGTTTGCGCGACAGCTTTTCAAATGGCGTGTCGACATCGAAACCGTAGTGGTCCGCCAGTGAGCTCAACATATGGAAGTAATACACGCTGCGCCGATCCCAGCCGCGAATAGCGCCGGTGGCGAGACTGGCATCGGGATGCAGCACGATGCGTCCTTCGTCGAAAAATTGTTTCACACCCAGGCCGTCGCAAGTGGGGCATGCACCGGCCGGGTTATTAAATGAAAACAGCCGGGGTTCTAATTCGCTGATGCTGTAGCCACATTGCGAACAGGCGAATTGCGACGAAAACACCATTTCGGCGCGCTTGCTGTCATCCATGGACGCAGCAATCGCAATTCCCCCGCTCAGTTCGAGCGCGGTTTCGAACGATTCGGCGAGCCGTAGCTGCAAATCGCTGCGCACTTTGAACCGGTCGACGACGACTTCGATGGTGTGCTTCTTGGTTTTCTCGAGTTTTGGCAGATCGTCGAGTTCGGTGACGATGCCGTTAATTCTTGCGCGGACGAAACCCTGACTGCGCAGTTGCTCGAACACATGTAGGTGCTCGCCTTTGCGCTCGCGAATCATCGGCGCTAACAGCATCATGCGCGCGCCCTCGGGCAGCTCAAGCACGCTGTCGACCATCTGGCTGACGGTTTGCGCAGCAAGGGGTGTGTCGTGCTGAGGGCAGCGGGGTTCACCGGCGCGCGCGAACAGGAGCCGCAAGTAGTCGTAGATTTCGGTGATGGTGCCGACGGTCGAGCGCGGGTTGTGCGATGTGGATTTTTGTTCGATCGAAATAGCGGGGGATAAACCTTCGATGTGGTCGACGTCGGGTTTTTCCATCATCGATAAGAATTGCCGCGCATAGGTGGACAACGATTCCACATATCGCCGCTGTCCTTCGGCATACAGCGTATCGAACGCGAGCGAGGACTTACCGGAGCCCGATAAGCCCGTGATGACTACCAGTTTGTCGCGGGGGATTTCCAGATCGACATTTTTCAGATTGTGCGTGCGTGCACCGCGAACGACGATTTTTTCCATGACATTATCCGTACCGCAAAACCCTGAAGTATACGGGCAACAATTGCTTTCGCGCGATCCATGCTGCCGGCTGCTTATTGATTCGGTATAGTGACGGCTTTGCGGCATTCATTGGCCGGTCACGTATATATCAGGGGAAAAGTTATGGCGCGCGGTGTCAATAAAGTCATTCTCGTCGGCAATCTCGGCAACGATCCCGAGACGCGCTACATGCCGCAAGGCGGAGCGGTGACCAATATCACCGTCGCGACATCAGAGTCATGGAAGGACAAGCAAACCGGCCAAGCGCAGGAACGCACCGAATGGCATCGCGTGGTGTTTTTTAACCGTCTTGCGGAGATTGCGGGCGAATATTTGAAGAAAGGCTCAAAGATCTACGTGGAAGGATCGCTGCGTACCCGTAAATGGCAGGATCAGGGCGGCCAGGATCGTTACACCACTGAAATTGTTGCGAGCGAAATGCAGATGCTCGACAGCCGCGGAGCAGGTGGCAGTGGCGGCGGTGATTACGAAGCGCCCGCGCCTCGTCGTCAATCGAGCGGAGCCAGCAACAACAGTCCACCCGCGAGCAACGAGCCGCCGCCTAACTTTGATAATTTCGACGACGATATTCCGTTTTAGGATTTACCTTAGAATTTTCACCATCGCCCCCGTAATCGGGGGTTTTGCGTTTTTATACCGGTTAAAAATAAATAGCGCGGATTGTTGATGAGCTGCGAAATGTCGACAGCACTAAAGACGACTCGCTCTGCTCGATAGATAGAACTTCGGAGGTTAAGACAGCACCATGATGAAGGCCGATGATAATGAATATTCGATGGATCTTGGCGTTGTGCGCCCTGGGAAATCTTCCCGAGGTTCGAAGACCGTCGACATCATTCTTCAAGCTGCGGTTCAGGTGTTGATCGATGAGGGATACTCAGCGTTCACGTTGAAGCGGATTGCAGAGCAATGTCATTTGCAGATAGGAAACGTCAGCCGCCATTTCCCTCGCAAGGAGATGCTTGTCCAGGCACTCCTGGAGGAGATTTTAAGTTCAAGTGAAGAGCTTCTTAAATCCCGCGTGTATGAATCCAAAATGCCAGCGGAAGAGGCGCTGACTCTGGTGATCACAGGAACGATAGAAGGTGCCAAGGCGAAAGGGACGACCCATATACTGACCGAGCTTTGGGCAATGAGTAACCACAATGAATTCGTCGCGGAGCGTATGGAGTCTTTATATCGGTATGTTCTGGCTTTGATTGGATCCTTCGTAAAGCAGCTAAATCCATCGCTTAATGCAGATGAAGTCGAAGCGGTTTCGCTCTTCATTAATGCCGCCATGGAAGGCACGACGATGTCGGTAGGCTATGGAAAGCCATGGCGGGAAAAAATGCCGCTCATGAAAGCGATTGCGGCGAATTCGTTAATCAACATGGTGAAAACCATCACCCCCGACCAAATAAGAGGGCTCCAGTCCTCAGCATGCGTAAACGCTTTAGAAAAGTGAGATCGGGTGGGTCATCGCGTTCAGCGCTGGAGTAAGTGTCAGCCTCGCGCCGCTCCTGTCACTGTCAGAAATAGTCCTCTCGATCATCGCCTTCGCGGCAGTGACGACCTCCGATGGAGTCGCCGCAACACCTCTCCTCACATCGGACCAAAAAGCGAATCGATATTCAGTGCGGCTTTGTGCTCGCAGCTGCCGTTTTCCTCGCTCCGATCGCGCGAAAAAGCTTGACAGAAAGTCGAGGTCGTTCAAAATTGAGTCAATGTTGAATAGTTTCAACATGCGGCGCATAGCGCACGCCTTACACCGACATGACCGAGCCAAGGAGTATCGTGATGAAGCTACAACACTTGCCCAGTACTGCTACCGTCGAGGAGGCGACAGAGGTCATTCGCGAGCATGGTCATGTGATCATCGATCAGTTGGTTCCGGGTGCCGCAATCGATCAAATCCTGGCAGACATGAAACCGTATACCGATGCAGCTCCGTATAGCGAGAATGAGTGGTTCGGCAATGGCACCCAGCGTGTGGGCAATTTGATCGCCCACTCACCGACCGGTCGCGATCTGGTAATGAATCCACTGGTAGTCGGCGTCGTAAAGAAGGTTCTTAGTCATTCGTCGGCAGTTCAGCTTAGTGCCACCGAGATGATTTCGTTGAAGCCGGGGGCTCCGGCGCAATACATTCACCAGGATGAGCTGGCGTTCGAGCAGTTCCCTTTTCCGGATGATTACATCGTTTCGTGCAACACGTTGTGGGCGCTGACGGATTTCACCGAAGAAAACGGTGCGACGCGCGTTGTTCCCGGCAGTCATGTTCTTCCTCGCGCAGAGTACACAATCGAGGACACATTGCCGGCGGAGATGGCTCGCGGATCCGTGATGATTTTTACCAGCAAGCTTTGGCATGGTGGGGGCAGCAACCAATCGAAAGAGACGCGACGCGCGCAGGCGATCAACTATTGCGTGGGCTGGGTCCGACAGGAAGAAAACCAATACCTCGCCTGTCCGCAGCACATTGCACGAACCCTGCCGGACGATCTTCTAAGTCTGATGGGCTATCAGGTCTGTTTTGGCTCCGGACATGCCGGAGGCCGGCTGGATCCGCTGATTGCGCTCCGCCAAGGGTAATCCGAGTGAAGTCCAACGCTGTTCTGGGGGTTGGTGACGTGGTGTATGGTGGATGTAACTCGAAACACTTGTAGAGGAGATGTCGCCAAATGAACATTTCGATGGGGCTACCAAGCTTTCTGGCACACGGCCGCGATGAAGAGCTTTCCTGGTATCGAAAGATCGACGAGGGCCCCTGGCACGGATTGGCCACGTCGGATCTCATTGCCAATCCGCACAGTTGGGCTCTTTCGGTACAGCTAGCGGCCGCAGCAGCAATGACCGAGCGGGTGCGGTTATGGACCGCCATCACTGCGCTGCCGATGAGGAACGCAGTCCTGTTCGCCAAAGAGCTTGCCACCGTCGATATTTTGTCCGGCGGACGGCTGACTCTCGGTGTCGGCATCGGTAGCCAGGACGAAGATTACTTGGCGGTGGGTAGCGATCTCGCGCAACGGCGTCAGCGCATGGACGAGCAGATAGCCGTCATGCGTAAAGTTTGGGCGCAAGAACCACCGCCAGGCGGACATTATCCGGTCGGTCCCAAACCGTTGCAGTCGGGCGGTATACCGCTGGTGGCCGGGGTGATGGGTCCCAAATCCATCGCGCGCGCCGCTCGCTGGGCTACGGGAGTCATGGATGGAGGCAACAGCGTTAGCTTCAGCGCGGACGGACTCAACGCTCAACGGGAGCTAGTCGCTCAGATATGGAAAGAGTCGGGGAGGGAGGAACCCCCCCACTTCTCGACGAGTGTGTTTTTTGCTCTCGGCGCCGATCCCAAGGAGCAATTGGCTAAGTGTATTTTCAGTATCTCGCAATCCTACGGCGAGGAAGCCGCTCGAATGGCCGCCGAAA
>CBFHCK010000229.1:0-4686 GCA_965653955.1 uncultured Spongiibacteraceae bacterium | reverse complement strand
GATGTCCGCGTCAGGGCCGTGCCGGTCGAGGCCAGATAACCTTCGTTGAATACCAGGTAAATCGCCTGCAAGACCGCATCGAGTCGTTCGGGTAACTCGGATTGCGCCGGCACTTCATAAGGAATGCGGGCGTCGCGAATCTTGGTTTTCGCCCGCACGATGCGTTGTGCAATAGTTGGCGCAGAGCTGAGGAACGCCCGCGCGATTTCCTCGGTAGTGAGGCCGCACACTTCGCGCAGCGTCAGCGCCACCTGCGCTTCCGCCGACAGGCTCGGGTGGCAGCAGGTGAAAATCAGCCGCAGCCGGTCGTCGGGAATCTCGTGATCCTCGACGGGCTCTTCTTCGGCGTCGAGTTCGAGTTGCTGCGCGATGTCGTTCAGCGACGCATCGAAGCGCGCGCGCCGTCGCAGCTGGTCGATCGCTTTGAAGCGGCCGGCCGACACCAGCCATGCGCGCGGATTCTGCGGAACCCCGCTTTCCGGCCACTGCTTTAATGCCGCGCTGAATGCGTCATGCAACGCTTCTTCGGCCAGTTCGAAATCGCCGAGCAGCCGAATCAGTGTCGCCAGTACGCGACGCGATTCGTTGCGATAAATGCGGTCGATGACCGCGCTGACTGGTAATGGCATGCGCCTTCCCTGTTGCAACACGAGATGTGCAACAGTATTCGGTAACTGTTGCATCACAAAGAATAAATTCGCGTTAATACGCGGCACAACGGATCGCGCTATTCTTCTGCGCAGCATTTCTACCGTGAGGAGTTTCTGATGACAACAACAAATGACACGCAGTTCGTTTTTACCAAAATTACCGTCGCCGATATCGATAGCGCATTCGCGTTTTACAGCAATGTTTTTGGGCTGGTTGAAATTGCCCGGATCAGCGACGGCGAAGGCGAGATGGAGATGCACGAAGTTATTATGGGTAGAGCGGGTGAGCAGGGGATGCCGGTGCCATCGTTGATGGCACAGTGCTTTCCCAATAAATTATTACCGCCGCTCGACGGCGTGGCGCTCGGTTTTACGACTACGGATATCGATGCCACTATCGCGAAAGCAGTTGCTGCCGGCGCGTCCGTTATAGCTCCTCCCACGACGAATGTTGAATACCAATTAAAATCGGCGGTTTTGGTTGACCCCCAGGGCGCGACGATAGAGCTGCTGCAATATCTTTGAAATCGTTACGCAGCCGGCAATAATTTACGCACTACAAAAACAACAAGGAGCGATCGTGTGAAAACCATTGCGCTGTTCAACATCAAAGGTGGAGTGGGTAAAACCACTTCGGCGGTTAATCTCGCATACCTTGCGGCGCAATCGGGTTTGCGCACGGCGTTGTGGGATCTCGATCCGCAAGGCCATGCGAGCTGGTATCTCGGTATCGACACCGACGAATTAAAACAACGCGCGGCAAAATTAATGGAAGGAAAATTGGCCGCGAGCGAATTATTGCTGCCGACGGATTACGACAATTTAAGCGTGGTACCCGCCGATTTGAGTTTGCGTAAACTCGATGTGCTGTTCGAAAAAACCGACGCCGGCAAAACGCATTTCAAATCGCTGCTGAAATCGTTCGGCGGTGAACAGGACCTGGTGATACTCGATTGCGCGCCAGCCTTATCGAGCACAGCCGAACAAATATTTCGAGCGGTCGATATTTTACTGGTGCCGTTAATTCCCTCGCCGCTGTCGTTGCGCGCGTACCAGCAATTGCAGGAATTTATCGCATCGAAAAAGTGGGGAGATGTGAAAGTCGTTCCGTTCTATACGCAGGTCGATCGCCGCCGAAAAATTCAGAGCGAAATCGTCGAGCGGCGCAAAAAACAATTTCCCGAAATGCTGAAAACTTATATTCCATATGCGAGCGCGCTGGAGCAGATGGGTACGCATCGAGCGCCAGTGAATGCCTTTGCCGGCAGCAGCGTACCGGGGCTGGCGTACTCGGTGTTGTGGGCGGAAGTAAAGCGCACATTGAAAAATGCGTAACGAGGGCAAAAAAATAAGCGCGTGAGTCAACGCCGGCATAAGTACGAATCACAATGAAGCGCGCAACTTTTTTATTCATCGCGATATATAACCGCTAATTATTCACTGCGGTAGATTGAGCGAGTGACGAAATGGCTTGATGCAGATCAAGCCTTTCTCGTTTTATAAGGCGATTGCTACACCATCAATCACTAAAACCGTCAGCCTCTACTTTACTTAAGCCCATCTCTAACGGGCTTACTCAGCGGCGTTCTTTATGCGGAACAACGGTTCAGTCACTCACGTCGAGCGCATGTTGCGCGACGGCGAATACATCGTTTCAAAAACCGATTTGCAGGGGCGCATTGTGTATGTGAATCGCCCTTTCGTTGAGATCAGCGGTTTTACCGAAAGCGAATTGATCGGAGCGTCTCACAACATCGTGCGCCATCCAGACATGCCGGTGGAGGCATTCGCCGATTTATGGCACACGCTGAAAAGCGGTCGTGCATGGCGCGGCATGGTTAAGAACCGTTGCAAAAACGGCGATCATTATTGGGTTGAGGCGAATGCGAATCCGATCTGGGAAAACGGCGCGATCGTCGGCTTTATGTCGCTGCGCGTGCGGCCGACGCGCGAGCAGATCGAAGCTGCCGACACGGCCTACGAAAAATTTCGCCGCGGCACGGCGCGCGGCTTAACGATTCGCGATGGCCGCGTTGTCCGGGTAGGTCCAGTCGGCGCGGTGCAACGTTGGCTACGGCCGAATTTCGCTACGCGCATCGGCTTGACCGGCGCACTGGCAATAACGGCGTTGGCGCTGGCCGGCGGTATTGCGCTGGGTTGGGTCCCGTCAGCCGCATCGCCGCTGACGCCGCCGCATTCGCTGCTCGCGCTGTTGCTGGTCGCGATTATGCTCATCGGCTGGAGCGGGTGGTTCATTCAGCGCCGCGTGCTGACGGCGCTGGCGGTGCTGACAAGAGAATGCCAGATGGTGGCGTCAGGCGATCTTGCGCTGAAAGACAATATCGATATGAGCAACGAACTCGGCGGGCTCACTCACGCGATCAATACAATGGCCGGCAATATCGCCAGTGTGGTCAGCGACATACGCAGTGCTTCAAGCTCGCTCGCGGGCGCATCGACACAGGTAAGCGCGACAGCGCAGTCGATCAGTCAGGCGACATCCGAACAGGCCGCTGGCGTTGAAGAGACATCGGCGACAATCGAGCAAATGTCTGCGTCGGTCGTCCTCAGCGCCGAACATGCGAAGGCGACCGAAGCCATCGCGCGCACTGCGGCCGGCGATACCCGCAGCAGCGGCGACGTGGTGCGCAGCACCGCTCATGCGATGCAGTCGATCGCCGGGAAAATTTCGCTGATCGACGACATCGCTTATCAGACAAATCTGCTGGCGTTAAACGCAGCCATCGAAGCAGCGCGGGCAGGCGAGCAGGGTAGGGGCTTTGCCGTGGTTGCGGCGGAAGTGCGCAAGCTGGCCGGCCGCGTGCAAATTGCGGCGCAAGAGATCGGCACATTGACCAGCACGACGGTCGGCCATGCGCAACAGGCCGGCGGACTGTTGGAAAATATCGTCCCGGCCATTGGCAAAACGGCGGATCTGGTGCAGGAAATCGCGGCTGCCACATCGGAACAGGCGACCGGCGTCCAGCAGGTCAGCGTGGCCATGGTGCAACTTAATCAGGCGATGCAGAGCAATGCCGCCGCGTCGGAAGAGTTGGCGGCCACATCCGAGGCAATGAACGACCAAGCCGCGCATTTGCAAACGCTGATGGGGTTTTTCAAACTGCAGGCTGGATTAAACAACGAGCCCGCAAATAAATGCGCAACATCCTTCAACCGATCAATCACTTCGCGTATGCCCGGCGTGGCTTCACTCTGATCGAAATGCTGGTAGTGATTGCGATCATTGCCATTCTGGCGATGATCGCGCTGCCGAGCGGGCAGGATAAATTGATCCGAACGCAAATAGCCGAAGCGTTGCCGCTCGCCGATATTGCGAAAACGCCGATCGCGACGGCATGGGCATCCACACACAATTTTTTGCCGGACAACGCCAGCGCTGGCTTACCCGTGTCCGATAAAGTCGTAAATAATTTCGTGCGCGCGGTATCGATCAAGAACGGCGTAATCGATATTACGTTCGGCAATCGCGCGCATCCGCTAATTAAAGATAAAACCCTGTCGCTGCGCCCGGCGGTTATCGACGATGCGCCAGTGGTGCCGGTTACCTGGGTTTGCGGCTACGCGAATCCGCCGGAAAAAATGACCGTGCACGGCGAGAATCACACCGACGTGCCGGTCAATTATTTGCCGCTCGCGTGTCGCGGCTGAGCCGCGTCAACATCGGCGCATTAATGTTTGTTCAGTAGTACTTGTTAAGTAATGTTTGTTAAGGAGCAGCGATGAAATACCTGTGCCTAGCCTACGAAGCCGAAGCCACATTCGCTGCGATGTCGCTTGCCGAATGGACCGAACTGCGGCGCGAAACGCTCGATTATGTAGCGTTGCTCGAAGCATCCGGTCATCTGCTGCTGACCAATGCATTACAGAGCGCGCGCACCGCGCAAACCTTGCGGGTGCGGGACGGTAAGGTCGCGGTCACCGACGGTCCGTTCATCGAAACCAAAGAGCAGCTCGGCGGCTTCTTTTTGATCGAGGCGCGCGATATGGAGGAGGCGATGGCGATCGCCTCGGGCTG